>JBAZFL010000177.1:0-4427 GCA_041653455.1 Clostridia bacterium | reverse complement strand
GGATGTCAGAACAGAAGTAACTGAAGCAGTATTTGCTGCAAAAGAATTGTCAGGAGCTATTGTCGGGTGTTCCAATCTTGTTTCACCAACCACTCCAATTAAAAATTTCATGCTTATGATGGAGCTTCTTCATAAATATAAATGATATGCAAATGCTAAATCAGGAATTTTTTATTTTCTAGAAGTTCGAATGCTTTTTCTGCAATAACCGGTCTTGAAAACAGGTAACCCTGATAATAATCACAGTTGTACCTTTTCAGATATTCAAACTGGCTTTTATGTTCTACACCTTCTGCAACTGCTTTTTGCCCAAGTTTATGTGCGAGGTTAATGATATCAGATGTAATAAGCTCTTTTTCATCCTTAACAAGAAACTGATCTAGAAAGAATTTATCAATTTTTATAATGTCTGCTGCAATTTCGCGTTCTCTGGATAATGAGGAATAACCTGTTCCGAAATCATCTATAGCAGAGCGAATGCCGAGAAGCTGAGCTTTTTTTAACTGGTTGTTTATAACTTCCAGATTTTCTGCAAATACTGATTCGGTTACTTCCAGTATAATCATCTTTGGAGATATGCCATTCTTTTTTATAGCATAGCTAAGATCAATCAAAAAGTCATCCCTTAGCACCTGTATGGCGGATATATTTATAGAAACAGCTATGTTACTCCATCCTTTATCCTGTAACTTTTTCATAAATCCGCATGCTTCGTCAAGTATTATCCTGCCAAGCTCCACAATAAGATGCCTTTTTTCTGCAATTTGTATAAACTCGACTGGGCTGATATTTCCCATTACTTTATCATTTATTCGTGCAAGAGCTTCAAAAGCATGAATACTTCCGTCTTTGTTGATTATTGGCTGATATTCAAGATGGAAAGAGTCTTGGTTTGTATTGTTGCATATAGAAGCGACAAGATCCTTGATATTAGCTTGTCTCATTATATTTGATTCCATTTCAATATCATAAAAACTGTATCCGAATGGATTGATACTGGTTGCAGATGTTGCAGCCATTGTTGCATTTTTCAGTATTGTATTTACATCACTATCGTTTGAGTTGAATATATCTACTCCTATCCATGCTCCATATGCTTTTAGAGCTGCATTGTATCCTAATATTTCAACAATCTTGTCACATAATTTTACTAATTCATTTTTATTTTGGAAGTTTTTAACATACAGTGCAAACCTGTCCATTGTCAGCTGATACAGCTTATGAGTATCATCTGATATATTAGTAAGATGTAAAGCAATATCTTTTGTTATTGATTCGCAAAACGGATATCCATATGCTGTAAGCATAAGACTGTATCTTTTTATGTGTATGATAATGATTGCTTTGGATGATCCGTCATTTTTAGTTATATCCTTATTAAATGTACTGATTAACGATTTCTGATTGAATAAGCCTGTTAAGGGATCATGCTCATTTATATATTTTATTCGCTCTTCATGTTTCTTCCTGCCAGAAATATCAATTATCAAACCCTCCAATGATATTACATTATCTTCTTTGTCATATATTCCCTGACCTTGCTCGTATACCCATTTAACCTGACCAGTAGAGGTAACTATTTCATACTCATATACGAATTTTTGCTTTGCAAGCAAAGCTTTTTCCCATTTATCCCATACAGACTGACGATGTTTTGGTGCTATAAGACTATTATATGATGTCTTTTTATTATTTATTAATTCTTCAGGCTCATAACCTGTAAGCTCTTTACAGCCCTGCGAAATGAACAGCATGGTCCAGTCTCTGTCATTTTTACATCTGTAAATCATCCCTGGAATATTGTTTAGAAGAAGAGTTTTACTTCTTTCAGATTCAAGGAGATTATTTTCAATCATTTTTCGTTTTGAGATATCATCAATAATACAAAGATGGTAATTCTTATTTGCATTTTCAAAGTGAAGAGGGGATATGGTCATATGAACCCATACTTCCTTTCCATCAGGCTGAATATATCTCTTTTCCAAATCATATCCGCTAATCAGACCGGATCTGAATTTGTTAAAGTATTCCATGTCTATTTCAAGATCTTCGGCAAATGTCAGTTCAGTCCATGTGGTTTTTGCAATGTCCTCTTTAGATCGTCCAAGAATGCTTTCAAAAGCGGGATTAATGCCAGGAAGACCGGTATCAGTTTTGACAAGATATCTGAAGTTGTCTGCAATTGCGATCCCTATTGTGGTCTGATCGAATACTGCTTTGTATAATGTCATACTATCCTTTAAACGGTCATCAGCTTCTTTTATCAGCATTCTTTCGTCTTTTAGCTGTCTGTTCATTAATGCAATAATGTAAAGCACTGTCAGCATAGCGATTATGCATAATGAAAAAATCGCAGATTGTATAGTATCTTTAATAGGAGATTCATACCACAATTTTTCCGGGTAATCCAGTCCGAAAAGTGCTAATACTTCATCTGTCTCAAAATCTATTATCGGTACCATAACGCTTATCCATCTGCCCCATCGGTCTTCAAAAGGTTCTGATACAGATGGTATTTTCTCATTAAAAGGTATGAAATCCCATTCTTCTGCTTCTGTGTATATTTGTCCTGGCGGCGAATAATCATCTGAATATTCGGGTTCGGAATCTGCGGCAAAAATAAGGGTTTCACCATCTCTGATTATAAAATATGCAAATTTTATCCGGTCACTAACCTTTACAAAATTGTTAAGGCTTTTTTTTATACTTATATACTCATCCTTATTTAAGTCATTTTCGTTATGTTCCAGCGCCAGAAGGTAAGATATCGGAATTTGAGAAGCAGCGCTTTTTGCAAGAAGAATTGCTTCTTGTTTCTGATTTGCTATTTCATCTGAAAAGGTTTTCCATGTAAAAAGGATTCCGCATATAAACAACAGTAATATAAGCGCGAAAAAGAATATTCTGCTGTAAATAAATTTTGAAAGTATCCCTTTTTCTGTTTGATGAATATTCATATATATCCTTTAAAGTGCATGTTATGCTTTAAATAAATATTGCCTGCTATGTAATTATTAGAGTATCACAATTTATATAGCAACTCAATTAGTAAAAGTATTTTTGCAGACAATATGGGAAATGATGAAAAAAAATAAAAAAAGATTGACTATGACGCTACGTAATAGTTTATGATTTAAATAAAGGAGAGTAAACAGGTTATGCTTTTAAGTATCAAAAAAGCTGCAGCCATAACTGGATCTAGTGTAAGAGCTCTGCACTATTATGATGAGATAGGGCTTTTAAAGCCCTCAAGTATAACTGATGCAGGGTACAGGCAGTATGATGATGATGCAGTATGCTCATTAATGCAGATTATGTTTTTCAAGGAACTGGGATTTCCATTAAAAGAAATTATTAATATGATGAAGAATCCTGATTATGATAAAAAAGAAGCATTGCAAAAACATAAGAAACTGCTTTTGCTCAGAAAAAAACATATTGAAAGCTTAATAGAACTTACAAATCAGACATTGGGAGGTAAAGAGATGGGTGCAAAAAATAAAGTTTTACAGGAATACGAAGATGCAAGAAAACAGTATGCTGACGAAGTGGAAGCAAAATGGGGAAAAACAAAGGCTTATGAGCAGTCAGTAAAAAAACATACAGCATACAGCGAAGAGGATAAAATCAATATGATGAAGGAATCAGAAGAAATATTCAAAGAGTTTGCAGATAACATAGGTATTGATCCTGCTGATAACAAAGTTCAGAAACTGGTTAAGAGATGGCAGGAACATATAACCAGGTATTCATATGACTGCACAAAAGAAATATTAAAAGGATTAGCTCTTATATATGTGGAAGATGAAAGGTTCAAAAAGAATCTGGACAAATATGGCGAAGGTACTGCCAAACTGATGCATGACGCAATAATTGAATACTGCAAGCACTGATAATATAGGTATTTAAAATATGTATTGACTTGGATAACGGATGTGCTACTATTATCATTAAAATGCGGCAGAAAGCTGCAATTTTTTATGGAGGTAATTAGTGTCTGCGGCAATCGATATCGGGTCGATAACATGTATAACTATGATACTTGCGGTACTGTTCAAGCCGCAGATCAGAGTTAAAAGATTCTTTATTGATACTTATTGGCCTATAGCTCTTATGGGAGCCCTGCTTCTAGTCATATTCAAATCAATAAGCTTTAAGGAGATAGCTCAAGGCCTTACTGCAGATACTGCAATAAACCCCATAAAAATTCTGGTCTTATTCATATCTATGACAGTTTTGTCAATATTTCTTGATGAGGTCGGATTCTTTCAGTATTTGGCTAATGCGACTTTGAAAAAGGCCAAATCGAGCCAGTTCATGCTTTTTGCTTATCTGTATATAACGGTTTCGGTGCTTACCATATTTACCTCAAATGATATAATCGTGCTGACATTTACGCCTTTCATATGCTATTTTGCGAAAAATGC
>JBAZFL010000176.1:0-4437 GCA_041653455.1 Clostridia bacterium | reverse complement strand
TTATATTTTCAACTCTTTCCTTACCAAGATTTGCATCCTCTAATACATAATACTCATCTATAGCGGTAAGCTTCAGTATATTGTCATAAAGTTCCTCCAGCCTTCCTGGGATATCATATTCCTTCAGCTGTTCGATAATATCACTGAAAGCCTTAAGTTTTGCTGATACGGCAGAAAGCTGTTCATATCTTTCTGAATTCTTAATAATCTCATATGAAGACAGGGATTCATACAATGCTATAGCTTGTATCTTCTTTATTGTTGTATCTCCGATACCTCTTTTAGGCTGATTTATTATCCGGAAAAGAGAAGCATCATCATCTGTGCTGAACACTACTCTCATATATGCAAGCACATCTTTGACTTCCTGTCTTGAGAAGAAGCTTAACCCGCCGAATATCCTATAGTTTAAATCTCTTTCACGAAATACTCTTTCAAATACCCTTGACTGTGCATTTGTGCGGTACAGTACGGCAAAATCACGGTAAGAATATCCCTGCTTTATTAACTTCTTTATCTCACTTGCAACATATATGGCTTCGTTCAACTCATTATATGCTTTATATAGATTTATCTTACTGCCTTCCGATTTGTTAGTTTTTAAAGTCTTGTTCTTCCTTGCAACATTGTTTCTAATTACGAAATTCGCTGCTTTTAATATATTTTCACAGGAACGGTAATTAGTTTCCAGCTTAATAACCACGCTATCAGGAAAATCCTTTTCAAAATTAAGTATATTCTTAATATTTGCACCTCTGAAGCTGTATATGGATTGATCATCATCACCTACTACGAAAAGATTTCTGTACTTCATGGAAAGCATGGCAAATATCCTGTACTGAGCTATGTTTGTATCCTGAAATTCATCTATAAGGATATATTTGAAAATGTTCTGAAAATATTCCAGTATATGCTTGTTGTTTTTAAGGAGAAAGTATGTGTTGAATATGATGTCATCAAAATCCATGGCATTATACTCTTTCATTTTTGTTTGATAGAGCTCATATATTTTTGCAACTGTTTTCTTCTGAAAATCATTAGCGCTTGCTGCAGAATATTCTTCATATCCTAAAAGATCATCCTTAGCTCTGCTGATCTGAGATGACACATAACCAGGAGTGAAAGCTTTGTCAGAAATATTCAACTGTTTCATGCAGTTTCTAATAACGCTTTTCTTATCATCAGTATCGTATATCAGGAAGCTGTTTTTAAATCCCGCTTCTTCAGGATATTGCCTTAACATCCTTAAACAACAGGAGTGTATCGTGCTAAGCCATGGAAAATATCCCTTGAAATCCTCATCACACAACTCATATACTCTCTGCTTAATCTGAGCAGCCGCTTTATTCGTAAAGGTGATGGCAAGTATCTGGCTTGCACGGGCAAGATCTTGCTGAAGAATATATGCTATTCTTCTTGTAAGTACTCTCGTTTTACCAGAACCTGCTCCTGCAAGTACCAGTACTGCACCTTGTGTATGTGTAACTGCTTTTTTCTGCTCTTCATTCAGATTATCAAGTATATTGCTTTTTAATGACATATAAACCTCTTATTTTTATCGCTTAAGTTATTTTACCATTAATACGAGTTTATTAAAAGGAACAATGGCATATATATTGAAGTGTATTTTTTTATATGTTACTATTCAGTTATCATTTCAAAAGAGGTATCCAATGGCTAAAGTATTAAATACCCGTCAGCGTTTTGTAAGAACCCTTACCGGACAGGAAGTCGACAGGGTCCCATTTATGAGGATTTTCGGCTCTTCAAATTATGCGCTTCCTTCCTGGCTGGAGAAGCAACCTAACCTGTCTATATACATGGACAAGCTTTTAGGCTTTGAGGGAGCATACAGAGGTTGGGCTATAGTTCCTGTAAATTATGGTCTTTATGGACTGCCTCCGGATATATGCTTGGATGACAAAGGTCCTATACATATATACAAAAACGGAATAGGTGAAATTAGGACATGGACCAAAGGTAACGATTACCATAGCGGTATTCTTGAATATGCTTTAAAGAATGCTGATGACTGGGACAAGATAAGGCCATATGTCATATGCGATGTGGAAAAAAGAATACCTTCAGATATTGATGAATTATCTGAATTCTACAAAAACAGGGATTACCCCTTGCAGCTGACATGCGGAGGAGTTTACGGTTTTATCAGAAGGCTTGCAGGTGACGAGAATCTTGGATACATGTTTTATGATGATCCCGAAGCGGTAAAGGAAATAATATCAGAATATATTGACATGCTTCTTATGCTCTGGGAAAGGCTTTGCAATAGGATAGAGTTTGATCTCATAGAAAGCTGGGAGGATATGGCATATAAGTGCGGTTCTATTATTTCTCCTGAGCATTTCAATGAATTTCTCGCTCCTCAGTATAGAAAGATAAGAGCATTTGCAGACGCTCATAATATACCGATCCTTCTGGTTGACAGTGATGGCAATATAGACGAATTGGCTGAGTGGATGTATGGTTCTGGAGTTAATGCCATATATCCTTTTGAATCACTTGCCGGCTGCAATCCCAAAAATGTACGTAAAAAACTGCCTGGAATAGCTGGAATAGGCGGACTTGATAAAGACTGTATGGCTCACGGAAAAAATGAGATGGATGAAGAGTTGGAAAAAGCTTCTATGTTTATTAAGCTTGGCAGATTCATTCCTGGTCCGGATCATATGGTATTAAGCAATGTGAGTTTTGATAATTACAGGTATTTCATGACAAGGCTTAAGGATATTATATTGAATACAAAGCCATACTAATAAAAAGCATCACCTGCTTTAAGCTTTTTGGCATCTCTGTATCTTTCTTTTTCCCGCTTTGAAACGGTTATTTCTTTTATTCCCTGTTTTGAACAGACAGTAAGTATGATATGCCCCTTATTGATTTTTGGATGCCTTAATATCCTGTATAAAGACAACTGTCTTTCTTCTCTCGAAAAAGCAATAAATGAGTATTTTTCGTCCTCAAAAGGAGCTTCCCCTCCTTTTAACTGCTTGTGAAGCTTGTTCCGTTCTACTCTGTTGTAAAAATGGCACCAGTCATCCTTCTCCATTGGACAGTCATCAGCATGTGTGCATGGAGCTGATATATATGCTCCTTTTTTTAAAAGCATATCTCTTATGGTCAGAATATTCTTATATCCTTTTGGAGTACCTGGTTCAACAATAAGCAATATCTTACTAGTAATTTCCCACATTTTAAGAACTGCTTTTTCCATTTCTTTGTCATTCAACTCATTCATAACATATGATGCAGTAACCAGATCGTATACACAATCTGTACTTATATCCTCAAATGTGCCTTTAATCCACTCTGCTTCTGAGAGAGAATCTCCAGCATATTCAAAAAGCTTCTTTCCTATACTTATCATGCATTCTTCTCTTTCTATAAGAGTGATTTCTTTTACAGTTAAAAGATCACTGCATGCAAATGCCACCGCTCCTGTGCCTGCACCTACATCTAAAAGAGACTTCACTGTCATATCCGAGTTTTTAAAAACATATCTAAGGCTGTCAAGAACAGCCTGATATGTTGCAGGCATCCTTGATGCCGCATATGCTTTAGCCTGATATTCATCTTTTACGACTCGTTTATCTGATGCGATATTGTTTCTGTAATCTTCGCTTATCTGTTCTGCATTTTTTATAAGACTGCCTAAGTCTTCATTATTCATTAGCATTTTAGCGCATTGTTAAGTTTTTCTGATTGAGCCATAATTTAGTATCTTCCTCTCGCAATATATTATACAATCATGCGCACAAAAAAACCGGCTTTTCAGCCGGTTGTTTTTTAAGCGTTTCATTCGTAAGGAACCAGAAGACCATAATCTCCATCCTTCCTTTTGTATACTACATTCATTAAATTGGTTTCTTCATTAACAAACATGAAAAACTCATGATTAAGCATCTCCATCTGCATTACTGCTTCATCTACAGACATAGGCTTTACTGGGAATTTTTTCGTCTTTACCACATTATATGCGGCTTCTTGATAATCTAAACCTTGTGTTATGCCTTTCCAGTTGTTCGGTACATCTCCATGGAATCTTTTTTCCAGCCTTGTCTTATTCTTTCTGACCTGTCTTTCAATAATGTCTACGGATTTATCAATCTGCCCTAATAGATCATTACCTGAAAGCTCTGCTCTGAAAATCACTCCTTTCCATACTATGGTGGATTCCACCTTTGCGTGCTTGTTTTGCTTCAAAGCTTCAATAACTACTGTCGCTTCCGTACTTCCATCAAAAAACTTGTCCAGTTTCGCAAATTTCTTTTCAGTCCAGTCTTTGATTTCCTCAGTGATATCGATTTTTCGTCCGACAATTGAAATTTTCATAGAACTGTCTCCTTTCAAAATGTTTGTCTTCTGATACCTTTATTATACCTTATACAAATTAAAGCTTCAATGAACCTTTTATGAATA
>JBAZFL010000175.1:0-4465 GCA_041653455.1 Clostridia bacterium | reverse complement strand
GCTTTACCTATATTATCCTTTCCGTCTATACAGTTACTGAACATAAGTGTTAAGCAGCTTATATCCAGCAGTGATTATCAGGCTGAAGGGATGAAAGCTGTTGCTGATGCAACAGATTCCCTTGCTTCTGTAAGTTTAATGGATCTTTCAGTAGAAGCTGAGTGTTTTGGTGCAAATGTAGTGGCATCTGATGATGAAGTCCCGACAGTTACTGGGCATGTGGTAACAACCATGCAAGATGCTGAAACTCTATGTGTTCCGAATGTAGGATCAAGAAGAACAAACATATATATCGAAGCTATAAATAAAGCAAAGCGCCTGATCACTGACAGGCCAGTTTTTGCAGGAGTAATAGGTCCTTTTTCATTAGCAGGAAGATTGCTGGATGTTACTGAAGCTATGGTGCTGTGTTATGATGAACCTGAGCTTGTACATACTGTATTAGATAAATGTACTCAGTTTATCATTAAATATATTGATGCGTACAAAAAAGCTGGAGCTGATGGAATAATGCTTGCAGAACCTCTTGGAGGACTTTTATCTCCGTCTTTAGCGGATGAATTCTCATCAGCTTATGTAAAAAAGATCGTCAACCAGTCTCAGACTGAGGATTTTTCAATCATATATCATAATTGCGGTGACAATGTAATTCAGATGATTGATGGGATACTTGATACTGGTGCAGCAGCATATCATTTCGGTAATTCCATAGACATGTCTATTATGATGAGTAAGCTGCCAGAAGATATAGTTGCTATGGGAAATGTCGATCCAGCTGGCCAGATCAAGAACGGCTCTGTCGAATCCATTAGAAGAAATACATTAGAAATAATGGAAAAATGTTCATCATACAGTAATTTTATTATTTCTACAGGATGTGATGTGCCTCCTATGGCTCCATGGGAAAATATAGACGCATTCTTTAATGCGGTTAATGAATACAATAAAAAACACAATGAAAGGATTATGTAATGGATATCAAAGGAAAAAGGATATATGATACTCTGAAAAAAATGAATTACATCAGGCTTTCTACAACTGACGGAGAAAAAAAAGGTGCAAAGATTATTACTGATGAAATAACAAAAATGGGTCTTGAACCTGTATTTGAAGCATTCAAGGTGCCTTGTTATGAGATCGTAAATGTCAAACTTGAAATAATTGAACCGAAGTATATGCTAATTGAAGCAAAAGGATATGGATACAGCGGAAATGCGGCAAAAGATGGTATTACAGCGGATTTTGTATATGTAGAAGCAGCTGAAGATATTGATTTGATAGGAGTAGAAGGGAAAATAGTTATGGTGTCCTCAATGGGGTATGAGGTATATGAAAGACTTGCAAAGGCAAAAGTTGCAGGATTTATTACTCCAAGCGGTGATTATTTCGATGACCCTAATAAGACTGATTTAGATGAAAGAATGCTTAGAAAAGGTCATACCGATTACGGCCAGATACCTGGAGTATGTATAAGAATGAAGGATGCTGTCAAACTACTAAAATCAGAACCTTTAAAGGCTCGTTTAACTCTTGAACAGAAGGAAGAGGAAGGGGATTCAGGTAATATCCTGACACAGATAACTGGTACAGAATATCCTGATGAAGTCATAGTATATACTGCACATTATGATTCTGTTGTTTTCAGCAGAGGCATGTATGATAATGCGTCAGGTTCTGCAATACTTTTAGAGCTTGCGAGAAATTATATTAAAAATCCGCCGCTAAGGACAGTCAGATTCATCTGGTGCGGATCTGAAGAAAGAGGTCTTTTCGGAAGCAAGAATTACGTTAAAAATCACGAGGAAGAACTGAAAAACATTAGACTGTGCATTAATGTAGACCTTGCAGGTCCGGTTATAGGCAGGGATACTGCTATAGTAATTGCCGAGGACAAATTGTGCCATATGATTGAATACATGTACAAGGAAATAGGTCATCCGCTGAGCATCAGACATGATATCTATTCATCTGATTGCATACCTTTTGCAGACAAAGGAATACCTGCAGTGAATTTTGTGAGATACGGTGCGCCAGGAGCGATTTCCTGTCACACAAGAAATGATGTAATTGAACCTATTTCTGCTAAGAGTCTGGAAAGTACTACAAAATTCGTTGCGCAGTTTTCCAATAGGATAGTTAATGCATACATGTTTCCAATTGAAAAAACAATTCCAGAGGATCTTGTTGGAAAGATAGATAAATACCTGAGGAAGAAGCAGCTTAAGGCTGATTGATTTATCCTAATCCTGATGCTACAATAGGCATAAGGAAGCAACTATATAATATGCAGATAGAATTTAGTACATATCTTTCAAACTTGACCAGCAATCCTTTACTGGCGGTTACTACTTTGCTTACTATAGCTGTTATACTTGTTAATGGATGGACAGATGCACCAAATGCAATAGCTACATGCGTATCTACGCGTTCAATAAGTCCCAAAATGGCTGTGCTAATGGCTGCAGTATTTAACTTTCTGGGAGTTCTGGTAATGACTTTGGTTAATTCAACAGTCGCTAGAACTCTTTTTAATATGGTTGATTTCGGAGATGATTATAAGACTGCTTTAGCAGCATTATGTGCGGGACTTTGTGCAATAGTAATATGGGCAGTTACTGCATGGATATTCGGAATACCAACAAGCGAAAGCCATGCTCTAGTAGCAGGTATATCTGGAGCAGGTATTGCAGTCAGCGATAGTTTTTCATCAATAAACGGACCGGAAATAATGAAGGTTGTATATGGATTGCTGTTTTCAACTATTTTGGGATTTGTTTTGGGATATGTTACAGTTAAACTTGTAGAGCTTATATTTAGAAGAGCAAACAAAACTAAAACTGCTCGATTCTTCCAGTCAGCGCAAGTCGGAAGTGCGGCTCTAATGGCATTTATGCATGGCGCACAGGATGGCCAGAAGTTTATGGGAATTTACATTCTTGGTATATATCTCTCACAGGGAATGAAGTCAGCAGAAACTCTTATATTTCCAATGTGGATGATGATATTATGTTCAGCTGTAATGGGATTAGGAACATCAGTAGGTGGATATAGAATAATGAAGACCGTGGGAATGAGCATGGTTAATCTTGAAAAGTACCAGGGATTCTCAGCGGATCTTGCTGCAGCAGGATGTCTTTTAATATCTTCTCTTACCGGCATACCGGTCAGCACCACCCATACTAAGACTACTGCAATAATGGGGGTCGGAGCTGCCAAGAGATTAAGAAATGTGAATTGGGGAGTCGCAAAGGAAATGGTTCTTACATGGATATTCACTTTTCCAGGATGCGGACTTATCGGGTATCTGATGGCAAAATTGTTTTTAAATGTATTTTAGGAGGATAGCATGTTTAAGAAAAATGAATACAACTATTATCAGAAGTTCGTTGAATTAGTGGAATATAACTGTAAAGCAGCGGAGCTTTTATGTGAAATAGTTTATAATTTCGACCCGAAGAAGGCTGAATCTATGTTGAAAAGCATGCATGACATCGAGCATGAAGCAGATGTGCAAAAACACCTAATGGTAAATAAATTAATAAAGGAATTCATAACCCCTATAGACAGAGAGGATATAATTAATCTCTCACAGGAGATAGACGATGTGACAGATACCGTAGAGGATGTCTTAATAATGATGCATATGTATAATGTAAAGTCTATCCGAAAAGGTACGATTGAATTTACGGATATAATTAAAAGATGCTGTGAAGCTTTGAAGCAGACATTCCAGGAATTTCATAATTTTTCAAGGAGCAAGACTATAAAAAGCCTAATAATTGAAGTTAATGATTTGGAAGAAGAAGGTGACAGGCTTTTTGTGAAGATGATGAATGAGTTGTTTGCATCAGATGCTGATGCTGTAGAAAAGCTTGTCTGGAAATCTATATATGAGAACCTGGAAAAATGCTGTGATGCATGTGAGCATGTCGCAAACATCGTGGAGACTACAATAATGAAGAATTCTTAATAAAAGAGATTGATTTTTTATCCAAAGCGTTGAAAAACTTAACAAGCTGGTTTTTTTATGTATAATTGTTAAAGAGGTATACATGGCTATTATTGCTTTTGTGAATGTGAATAAAAGTTACGGCGGATATGATGTCTTGAAAGATGTCAGTTTTGATTTGAATGCTAATGAGAAAGTAGCATTAATAGGCCGTAATGGCACTGGAAAGACAACAATATTTAATATAATCGCTAACAGATTAGATTTTGACAGCGGGAGTTTGTATGTAGAAAAAGGATTAAGGATAGGTTACCTTCAACAGCTTTATTCGGATTTTGGAGATAAAACTTCAAAAATGGTTATTGAAGAGGCCTTCAGCCACATAAGAGGGATAGAAAACGATATGAATGAGATTCATAAGCTTATGGCTGCAAACCCGCATGATAAAGCACTTATACGAAGTTACAGCGAACTGAATGAAAAATTCGAGTTCCATGAAGGATACAGCCTAAATGA
>JBAZFL010000174.1:0-4479 GCA_041653455.1 Clostridia bacterium | reverse complement strand
CTTTCTTAAGAATAAGCATGCATCAGCCATAACTGGTTTTATAACTGAATCTTCCCAGATGTCATCTCTTGGATTCCATACAGGAACAAGATCTGCTTCCCAGTTAGGAGTACATCCGTATGCTTTGAATATATCCTGCATAAGCCAGATATTTCTTGAAGCAAAACCCCAAGTGTCATTCTGTCCGTTTCTGTCAGGATCGTTGAGGGTGAAAGCTTTTGATACTTCGTAGAATTCATCAATTGTTGAAGGTTTGGACATTCCTACTGCATCAAGCCAGTCGCCTCTCATCGTTCTTGAGAACCATTGAGGTGTTCCGTCTCCACCATATGCAAGACCATAAACAGCGCCGTCATATGAGAAGGTCTCTTTCCAGTTTTCAGGAATAATGTTTACCCATGTCTCGTTATCAGCAAGGTACTCATCAATTGCTAATACGATACCTTCTTGATACCATTTGATTCCGTCAGTTCCAGAGAACAGTCTTACCATACCGGTAAGATCTCCTGATACAGCCTGAAGGTTAATAGTCTCAATGTATGTGTCTCTAGCAGGTGTGTTCAGATTGAACGTAATACCATAATGTCTGGTAATATAGTTCTTAAATGCGAATTTCTGAGAAGCATTTTCTGTTGCATCACCATAGAAATAAAGACATGTGATATCCATTTCCGTTGGTTTCTCTACTACTGCTGGTGCAGTTTCAGTAGGTGTTTCTGTTGCAGTTTCAGTAGCTGTTTCTGATGGTGTTTCTGTTGCAGTTTCAGTTGGCTTGGTGTCACAAGCTGTGAACATGAAAGAGCAAACAAGAATCAGACAAAGTACTAAACTTAGCAGCTTCATTTTGTTCATAATTCTTCCTCCTTTGAATATTCTTCAAAATCCATATATTTAATTATACATTATATTCTTTATATGTAAAGTCATCTAACAAATATCACTTATTCATTTTTTTAAATATTATACATATTATGTTAATATCAATATATTATAATGGTTTTATAGGGTTAATTCTCAATAATGTTGAATGTCTGAAATTAGTTATTGCTTCAAAATGTTAGACAAAATAGCTTAGTAAATATTACAGTCGATTATGTAAATCAAAAAAAAAGCAATCTTGAAATTGCATATTTGATATTATATGCAATGTTTGAATTGCATGTAGAATTAATAGGAACTAATAATTGTTAGACAAAATAAATTTTCCTCACTAATTGCTTTTTAACCCTATCTTTGCTCTTTTCTTGACATTAATATATATATGCAATAAAATCTTTGAAAGAATATTTTATTTACGGAGATGATTATTATGATGGAATACAACCCTAAGGAAATTGAAATCAAATGGCAGAAGAAATGGGACGAACTTAAATGCTTTAAAGCAAAAGATGATTTATCGCTACCAAAGTATTATGCGCTAGTAGAATTTCCTTATCCTTCAGGTGAGGGGCTTCATGTAGGTCATCCAAGACCATATACTGCTTTAGATATTGTTTCAAGAAAGAGAAGGCTTCAAGGGTATAATGTTTTATTCCCTATGGGGTGGGATGCTTTCGGATTACCGACAGAAAATTATGCGATGAAGAACAAGATGCATCCTGCTGATGTTACCAAAAAGAATATCGCCAGGTTTAAATCACAATTAAAATCAATAGGATACTCATTCGACTGGGATAGGGAAGTGAATACTACAGATCCGAATTATTACAGATGGACCCAGTGGATATTCCTCCAGCTTTTCAACCATGGTCTTGCATATAAAAAGAATATGAGCATAAATTACTGCACATCCTGCAAGGTCGGACTGGCTAATGAAGAAGTTGTTGATGGAAAATGTGAACGATGCGGTTCTGAAGTCATAAAAAAAATGAAGAATCAATGGATGCTTAAGATAACCGATTATGCAGACAAGCTTATTGAAGGGCTTGCAAATGTAGATTATCTTGAAAGCATAAAAGCCCAACAGATTAACTGGATCGGAAAATCCACAGGTGCTGAAGTAGACTTCAGGTTGACAGGTATTGAAGAGCCATTAACAGTATATACAACAAGGCCTGATACCTTATATGGAGTAACATATATGGTAATATCTCCAGAGCATCCATATATTGATAAATTTAAATCACTTATATTAAACATAGATGAAATTCGCGAATATCAGGCTGAGAGCTCAAAGAAAAGCGATTTTGAGAGAGCTGAAATAGCAAAAGAAAAAACAGGTGTTGAAATAAAAGGTATAAAAGCCATCAATCCGGTTAATAACAAGGAAATCCCAATATGGGTTTCTGATTATGTTTTGATGTCTTATGGTACTGGAGCAATAATGGCTGTTCCTGGACATGATCAGAGAGACTTTGAGTTTGCTAAAAAATTCAATCTGCCTATAATTGAAGTTGTTGCAGGCGGTGATCTTGAAAAAGAAGCATTTACAGATATTGAATCAGGAATTATGGTCAATTCCGGAATAATAGATGGTCTGGAAGTAAAGGATGCAAAAATAAAGATAACGGAATATATTGAATCAAAAAAAATCGGCAAAGCAAAGGATAATTACAAGCTTCGTGACTGGGTGTTTTCTAGACAGAGGTATTGGGGTGAACCTATTCCATTAGTATATTGTGAGACATGCGGATGGGTCCCTATTGATGAATCAGAACTTCCTTTACTGCTTCCTGATTTGAAAACATATGAACCTGCGGAAGATGGTGAATCACCGCTTTCCAAGATGACAGACTGGGTGAATACTACTTGTCCGAAATGTCATAAACCAGCAAAACGTGAGACAGATACCATGCCAAATTGGGCAGGATCTTCATGGTATTTCTTGAGATATATTGACCCTAATAATAATGAAGCATTTGCTTCAAAAGATAAGATAGCTTATTGGATGCCAGTCGACTGGTATAACGGTGGTATGGAGCATGTAACACTTCACCTTCTTTATTCAAGATTCTGGCATAAATTCCTCTATGATATAGGTTTTGTAAATACTCCAGAACCATATAGTAAAAGGACAGCTCATGGGATGATTCTTGGTGAGAACAATGAGAAGATGAGCAAATCGCGTGGAAATGTCGTTAATCCAGACAAAGTTATAGATAATTATGGTGCTGATACGCTACGCATGTATGAAATGTTTATTGGAGATTTCGAAAAAAGCGCTCCATGGTCGGAAAATGGAGTTAAAGGGTGCAGAAGATTTATTGACAGAGCATATAAAATGATGGATTTTATGAATAATGATGATTTCTATTCAAAAGATATTGAGACTCTTATGCATCAGACAATTAAGAAAGTATCGAATGACTTTGAAACATTAAAGTTTAATACTGCGATTGCCCAGCTTATGGCTTTTACAAATGCGGTTTACCAAAAAGGAAGTATAACAAGGAAGGAAATGAGAGATTTCTTAATACTCCTTAATCCAGTATCTCCTCATGTGACCGAGGAAATGTGGCAAATGTGTGGATTTAACGGATACCTGCATAATCATAGCTGGCCAGAATATGATGATGCTAAAACAATTGAAGAAGAAGTTGAAATTGTTATACAGGTAAATGGAAAAATCAAGGCTAAAATAACAATTGCATCAGACATGTCAAAAGAGGATATGGAAGCATTAGTTTATACAGAAGAAACTATTAAGCAGGCACTTGATTGTAAACAGCCGAAAAAGGTCGTTGCAGTTCCTAAAAGACTTATTAACATAGTCGTATAGCGGAAAAATGAATCTTTATGATATAGCAATTATAGGTTCAGGCCCATGTGGAAGCTTACTATCTCTGCTCTTGGCAAAAAAAGGATATAGTATTGTACTTATAGATAAAAGAAATCTTGATAGTAACCCTCCGATAAGGGCTAAAGCCTGCGGAGGGCTTCTTTCACCTGATGCGCAAAGAGTATTGGCCTCTCTTGATCTTAATCTTCCTAATAGCGTTCTTTCAGATCCTCAGCTTTTTAGTGTAAAAACAATAGATATAGACACAAACATGTGCAGGTACTATCAAAGGTTTTATCTGAATATGGATAGGGAGAAGTTTGACAGATATTTGACTTCATTGCTTCCAGAAAATGTTCATAAGAGATACTCTTCACTTGTTAACAGTATAGAATATTTTGATAACGAATATGTGATAAAGACAAACCAGAATGATATTATCCGTGCAAGGATACTTGTCGGGTGCGACGGGGCAGGATCTTTAGTAAGAAAAACATTTTTCAGTAACGAGAAATTCAAAGTCAAGCAGTATTATGCCATTCAGCATGTATATAAATGCGAGGAAAAAGGCGCAAGATATTATGCCATATTCGATAAGTCCCTTACAGACTATTCCGGATGGGCTTTTCCGAAGAATGATACTTTTACAGTTGGAATGGCTTTTCCAGTTAAGTCGGATGGAAATTTTCTGTTTGAAAATTTAATAGAAAAGCTTAGGAAGTATGGGTTATCCTTAAGCGAGCTTATAAGCAGGGAAGGAG
>JBAZFL010000173.1:0-4490 GCA_041653455.1 Clostridia bacterium | reverse complement strand
TAGGATTTGTACTTCTTTCTAAGCTTCCTAAAGGATTTGGAGAGATAAAGCTGAATTCTGGAAAATAGGTATACAAGAAAAGAAATCGGAAAAAATTAAAAGCAGGATCAGTATAGTTATGTGATTATATTAATTCTGCTTTTTTTATAAGTCTGTATTAGCAGCAGTGCCGTTAAAAATCCAAATATGAAATAGAAACATTAAATGATATTTTTGTAAACTAACATCATGATATTAGAAAATCTAACAAATTTACAAATTTCGAATAAATATGCAAAAAATGCTCATTTATTTGAAATATATGCATTTATCTTGTATATATCTGCAGAAGATCGTTAAGTAAGGATTATGACTGATGTTATATAAGTACAACAAATATCACATTTTTCATATAGTATGACACAAGTATAAATGATAAAATATAAAGAAGAGGGATATTGAATATATCGAATATTGAAAGGGGTTTACAGATGAAGAACTTTAAAAGGATTTTTTCCCTAATTATGGTGATTGTACTTGCAGCAGGTTTACTATTTTCGCTTGCAGGATGCCAGCCAGCAGAGACAGCGACTTACTATATTACTAATACTACTCCAAATACACTTACAGTTAAATGGATTAGAGATGTCAAGATACTACAGCAATGGAATGAGCTGAAAGAAGGCGAGGTTCTTGAGTTTAAAGTAGACATTAAGAAAGAACCTAATATATTCAGTATGTTTTACGGCGGAACAAAAGTTGGCAGAGAAGTAGTATCGCCAGAAACCGGTTATGTAGATGGCGGCAAGTATTATATTGTTATATTCCGTACACCAAATTCATCTAAAGATGAATATAAACTTGTTCCAGATGACGGGACATATGTTCCTCCTGTAGAATAAGTCATAATCAGAGGTATCAAATTGGATATATGTGAGAAAGTCTTAGGATATGAGTTGGCTTTCAAAACTTCAGAAAAATTGTTTTCATATAGGAGTGCCGATAAAGGCACTCTTTTTATGCTGGATAAATGCGATATAGGCAAAGATGATATCGTATTGGATTTAGGGTGCGGATATGGTCTTGTCGGTATTGCTTGTGCAAAGATAGCAAAAGAAGAGAATATAATAATGTGCGATGTAGACCCTGTCGCTGTTGAATATGCAAAACAAAATGCAATATTAAATAATGTTGAAAAGGTTACTGTTGTCAAGAGTAATGCATATGAGAATATTGAAAAAAGTAATTTTACTCTTATTTTAAGTAACCCGCCTTATCATGCAGATTTTTCGGTTCCAAAAAGATTTATTGAAGAAGGGTATGGAAAACTTGCTTCTAATGGGAGATTGCTTATGGTAACAAAAAGACTGGAGTGGTACAAAAAGAAATTCATATCAGTCTTTGGAGGAGTCAGAATTTTCCGTTGCGAAGATTATTATGTGTTTATGGGAATAAAATCAAGAGATCTGAAGTTGAAAAAAACTTAGGAGTATAGGCATTCACAGACAATTCGCCTTAAGGAAATATTAAGGTGTTTTGATGTTGACATATTGCAGTATAAGTAATAATATTGAGCAGATGGAGGTTGTGTATGGAATACAAGTTAGGCATAATCGGTTATGGGGGAATGGGTTCTTGGCACCATAAGAACTCGGTAAAAGTTCCTGGTTTAGAAGTTACAAGCGCATTTGATATAGATAATGAAAGACTTAAGATAGCAGCTGAAAATGGATTAAAGACATATGATAATGTCGATGATTTTTTAAGAAATGGTGATTTTACAATAGTGCTGGTTGCCACTCCGAATAACTTTCACAAGTATTATTCCGTTATGGCAATGAACGCGAAAAAGCATGTCGTATGTGAAAAACCTGTCGCAATGAGTCTTGCTGAGCTTGATGAAATGATTGCAGCATCTAAGCAAAATGAAGTACTCTTTACAGTCCATCAGAACAGAAGGTGGGATAAAGACTACAAGACGGTAAAAAAAGTGCTTCAAGAAAACACTATAGGTAAGCCATACACGATAGAATCAAGGGTCCATGGCCAGAATGGTGTAATGCATGGCTGGAGAGCTTATCAGGTAGCAGGAGGCGGTATGCTTTTTGACTGGGGAGTTCATCTTATTGATCAAATGCTTTACATGGTCAATGAAAAGGTTACAGAAGTCTACTGCCAGCTGTTCAGCATTAAAACACCTGAAGTTGATGACTATTTTAAACTTGTACTCAGGTTTGAATCTGGATTATCAGCGCAGATTGAAGTTGGTACATACTGTTTGGAAAAAATGCCAAGATGGTATGTGAACGCAGATCAGGGTTCAGTTATAGTGAAAAACTGGGAATGTGAAGGAAAGATAACAAGAGCAAGCCAGATAGTGATGGAATGGGAACCGGAAATTGTACAGACTGTAGGAGGACCTACCCGTACAATGGCTCCGCGACCTAAAGAAACGTTAGAGGAACTGGAACTTCCTAAAATACAGAGCGAATGGTCAGAATATTACAAAAACATTATTGCATATCTGGACAAAAAAGAGGATATAATAGTGAAGCAGGAAGAGTTAAGAAGAGTAATGCAGGTTATTGAATCTGCATTTGAATCAGACAGATCGCATCAAAGCATTAAATGCTTGATATAAAGGGGGCGTAAAATGAGTCAGAAAGCAGATATCTATTTCATGACAAATCAAAAGTTTTTCCCAGCTGAAAAATTGTATGCTGTAAAGGAAAAACTGGATTTGATGACAGATGAACAAATTCAAAGGCTGATGTATTTGCAGCTCAAGGATCCGACAACTTACCTTTTAGTCTCTATTTTTATAGGAGAGTTAGGTATTGACAGATTTCTTCTGGGCGATATAGGTATGGGAATTCTAAAATTATTAACTGGAGGCCTGTGCGGTATCCTGTGGATATATGATATGGTAACCATACAGGATAAAGTCAGAAACGTCAACTTTGACGAATTAATGAGGATAATGTAATATCCTATGGTTTTCAAATTAGTGTTATTCTTAATCATAGCACTAAGCATATTGTGCTTTATCTTAATGTATGCTGACAAGAAAAGAGCGATAGATGGGAGATACCGGATAAAGGAATCCCATCTTTTTTTAACTTCAGCTGCAGGTGGTGCAATAGGATGTCTTTTAGGCATGTACATATTCAGACATAAAACAAAGAAGATAGCATTTACAGTATTGATACCTGTATTTTCACTACTTCATATAGTTTTACTTATAGTTCTGTCTTTGAAGTATTAGTCAAAAGCACTGTGAGGAATTATTCTGCCAAATGCTTTATTGCTCCATTTTCTGTCAAGCAGTTTTGCGCTTTTTACCTGCATAGGTCCTTTTACATACTCAGCCTTTCCTGGACATATAGGATATAGTCCGAGCATGCTGAAAATGTACCACGATGCAGTTGCTCCATTATCCTCATCACCAGGGAATCCGGATTCATCGTAACTGAAAGCCTCTTTACAAATCCTTTCAACCCAGTAATCAGTCCTATGCTGTATTCCCATATATGCGAAAAGATAAGGCAGATGGAAAGAAGGCTGATTTGATATTGCGCATTGTCCGAAATCCGCAAAAGCCATTTCTGTCATCTCATGAATTTCTCTTTTATAATTTTCAGCATAGTATAAAGGCGGAGTCAAGAATATATCGCTTACTTTTCTTATAAAATCAGCATTCTCACCATAAAGGCTGGCTAATCCTTCTATATCATGATATGCAGAAAAAGAATTCTGATATGCTGAACCTTCAGTATAATCCAATCCCCATCGGAACTTGTTAAAATCCGGCCTGAAATTTCCTTTATTGTCTCTAGCTCTCATAAAACCGGTTTCTTTGTCAAAAAGGTTTATATAATTTTTTGATCTCTTCAGATATTTATCTTTTATATCAGTCTTACCTAGTTTTTCTGCCACAACAGCTATACAGAAATCCCCATAAGCTGCATCTAAGGTCAGATTTACGCTTTCATTTTCGCTTTCATATGATACATAACCATATTTGATATAGTCTGAAACACCATTTCTGCCGTGTCTTTTATCCTCAGAAGGTGTATTAGCATGTTTTACCATGCCTTCCAGGGCTTTCTCCAGAAGCTTATCATCTGCTATACCTTTTACTGCAGCATCAGCTATGACCGCATCAATCAGAGTAGAAGGCATACAGCCAATTTCCACCATTGATGTCCATCTAGGCAGCCAGCCCCATTCTATGTAATCGTTTACAAATCCTTCCAGCATATTAGTGTATTCATCTTTCGCTATTATTGAAAAAAGTGGGAACAGGGTGCGAAATGTATCCCAAAACCCTGTATCAGTATATCTCACGCCGTCATGTGTTTTTCCATCTTTAGGGCAGTAGTGAATGGGTTTTCCTTTATTATCATATTCAAAACATTTATGAGGGAAAAGAAAGCATCTGTACATGCATGAGTAGAATGTTTTCATCTGTTTCTGTGAAAATGCTTTTATTTTTATTCGTGATAAAACCT
>JBAZFL010000172.1:0-4496 GCA_041653455.1 Clostridia bacterium | reverse complement strand
TGGTTTCTTCAATCTGTGATCTGATTGAAGCGACTCTTGCTTTGATCTTCTCAGGATTGCCTGCACCGTCTACTATTATTGTATTCTCTTTTTGGATCTTAACCTGTCTTGCTCTTCCAAGCATTTCCATCTTGGTTTCCTTAAGGTCAAGTCCGAGTTCTTCAGATATAACCTGTCCGCCTGTAAGTATAGCTATATCTTCGAGCATTGCTTTTCTTCTATCACCGAAACCAGGAGCTTTAACTGCTACGCAGGTGAATGTTCCTCTTAATTTATTAACAACAAGAGTAGCAAGCGCCTCACCCTCAACATCCTCAGCAACGATTAACAGCTTCTTGCCAGACTGTACGATCTGCTCGAGTAAAGGAAGTATTTCCTGAATGTTAGCTATCTTCTTATCTGTCAGAAGAATGTATGCGTCGTCTATAACAGCTTCCATCTTGTCAGTATCTGTTACCATATATGCTGACAGATATCCTCTGTCAAACTGCATTCCTTCAACTACTTCAAGATTAGTACCCATTGTCTTGGATTCTTCAACAGTTATAACACCGTCATTTCCTACTTTCTCCATAGCAGCTGAAACCAGTTTTCCGATTTCATTATCATTTGCTGATACTGAAGCTACTCTTTCGATATCTTCTTTTCCTTTAATATGGCTGCTGTTTTCAACAATTCCTTCAACAGCTGCTACAACTGCTTTTTCAATACCCTTTTTAAGTATCATCGGATTTGCGCCAGCAGCAAGATTCTTAAGTCCTTCTCTTACTATAGCCTGCGCAAGCAAAGTAGCTGTGGTTGTACCATCACCTGCTACATCATTAGTCTTTGTAGCAACTTCTTTTACAAGCTGTGCGCCCATATTTTCAAATGCATCCTCAAGCTCGATTTCCTTTGCGATTGTAACACCGTCGTTTGTAATCAGCGGAGATCCGTATTTCTTATCCAAAACAACATTTCTTCCTTTTGGTCCTAATGTGATTTTAACTGTGTCAGCCAGTTTGTTAACTCCGGCTTCTAATGCTTTTCTTGCCTCAATTCCGTACTTAATCTGTTTTGCCATATCTTACTCTCCTTTAATTATTCAACTTTCGCTAATACATCAGACTGCCTTAAGATTGTGTATTCCGCACCGTCAAGCTTAACTTCTGTTCCGGCATATTTGCTGATAAGCACTTTGTCACCAACAGCAAGTTCCATCTCGACTTTATTTCCATCCACAAATCCGCCCGGGCCAACAGCGATAACTTCCGCTACCTGAGGTTTTTCCTTCGCTGATCCAGGAAGCACTATACCGCTTTTGGTTGTCTCTTCCGATTCCAACATTCTTATTACTATTCTGTCACATAATGGTCTGATTACCATATCTTACCTCCGATATTTTGTATTTTAGCACTCTAACGTTTTGAGTGCTAAAGATATTGTAGTTTACATGCTACATTGTCGCAAACCGTAAAAATGGTTAAATATTCTATTTATTCTTAATTATGCCTCTTATGCTTCAAATTGCTCAACTATACTGGTTATTTCGCAATATTACTTGTTTTTGTTTTTATTCGTTACCGCATTTTTTATAAAAAGAGCAAATAATGGATGAGCCCTGTTTGGACGGCTCTTGAATTCGGGATGAAACTGTACTCCTATGAAGAAATCATTCTTAGGTATTTCTACAGTTTCAACAATGATGTCATCAGGAGATGTTCCGGATATTTTCATTCCGGCAGTTTCAAATTCCTTCCTGTAATCATTATTAAACTCATAACGGTGCCTGTGACGTTCGGATATTTCGTTAGTCTTATATGCTTTCTTCATCAGAGTGCCATCTTTTATCTTGCATGGATATGCTCCTAATCTCATTGTACCGCCTTTTGCAATGCTTACATACTGGTCAGGCATGAGATTTATTACTTTATTTTGACTTCTTTCATCAAATTCACCGGAGTTAGCATCTGCATAACCGCATACATTGCGGGCAAATTCCACAACTGCAATCTGCATTCCAAGACAAATGCCAAAGTAAGGCAGGTTATTCACTCTTGCATAATTACAAGCTGTGATTTTACCTTCAATACCTCTTACTCCGAATCCTCCAGGAATCAGCATTCCATGGCATCCGGTAAAAATCTCATTAGCATTTTCTTTTGTAACTTCTTCGCAGTCAACCCATTTAATTACTGTTTTCACATTATTTTCAAATCCAGCGTGCTTAAGGGATTCCACGATAGAAAGATATGCGTCATGTAACTGTGTATATTTTCCTACAAGTGCTATAACGACCTCATTTTCTATACTCTTCAGTTTCCTGATCATGGCTGTCCATTCTGAAAGATCCGGTTCGTTAGTCTTTATTTTAAGTTCTCTGCATACAAGTGATGAGAAATTCATTTTTTCGAGTTCCAGCGGCACTTCATAAAGAACATCCATATCCACATTCTCAATTACACAGTCCTCTTTAACATTGCAGAATAACGATATCTTCTTCTTTAATGATTCGTCCAGATGAGTATTGCATCTTAATACGATAATATCCGGAGAAATTCCCATTGAATGGAGTTCTTTTACAGAATGCTGAGTCGGTTTTGATTTGTATTCTCCTGAACTTGCTAGATATGGTACTAATGTAACATGTATGAATAAGCAATTATGCTGTCCGACTTCAAGGGATATCTGTCTGATGGCTTCCAAAATATATGTGCTCTCAATATCACCTATTGTACCGCCTATTTCCGTAATTACCACATCTGCATTGGTTTTTTTGCCTACACGGTATATGAAGCTTTTTATTTCATTGGTTATATGCGGAATTATCTGTACTGTCTCCCCAAGATACTCGCCTTTTCTTTCTTTATTCAATACATTCCAGAATATCTTGCCAGATGTCAGATTTGAGTATTTATTGAGATCTTCATCAATAAAACGCTCATAATGGCCTAAATCCAAATCAGTTTCCGCTCCGTCATCGGTAACAAAAACCTCTCCATGCTGATAAGGGCTCATTGTACCAGGATCTACATTTATATAAGGGTCAATCTTCTGCGCTGCAACCTTTAAACCTCTTGATTTCAATAGTCTTCCTAAAGAAGCTGCAGTTATACCCTTACCAAGACCGGATACTACACCTCCTGTAACGAATATGTATTTTGTAACGTTTTCCATTGTATTTCCCCCTCAATAATTGGGTATATTACTATATCCAATTTAAATATATCAATCGCACGCATAAATGCGGATTATCCCACCTTGAGCTGATGAATTAACCTTAACGAATATAATAACATTAATCTTTTGCATATACCAGTTCTTTTAGAAAATTCCTGAAGCAAAATTAACTTTTTTTGTTTACATACATATAACATGTATACGAATATATGAGAAAAGAGGTTAAAGTGTAAAATAAGACTAAACAAGATACTCAGACAGCTTTTTCTCTATATCCTCCCGCTCCTGATAATATTTATCATGAAGCCTTGAAGCATACTCCTTAAATGCTCTGGACATCTGCGGATTGGATATAACAAAAGCTATCTGAGGGGTATTACTCTTGACCACAGTCACAATATCTCCGTTAATAATTATCTGGACATTTGCAAATGGCGTTTCCGGAAGACTTACCAAACTGTATGTTGAATCTGATTTCATAACACTTAGAACTTTTTCTACATGAGATTTGTAGTCATCCAATGTATAAGGTATTCTCAGTCCGCTTCTGATATTTTCCAGATTTAAAGATATTTTCCCTTCCTCTACATCATGTATATCAGGCAGAGGAATTATATCTGACACATTTTCATGTTTTATTGCTTTTCTGTACATGTTTACCCTGCTAAGATAAAAAGAATATATCTTTTCCTTTTCTTCATCTGTTATGCTGACTCTTAAAAGCATTGAATCAAGAGTCCTTTTGGGAAGGAAAGCTATTGATAAAGAATTCAGCATTGTTACAATACTGCCTTTATTAAATGCATTGTCTGTATAAAAAATATATTTCGCTAAGTCAGTCTGAGTATATATCTTCATAAGTGGTTCGCATGTTGACAGGAGATTCTCAAATTGATTCATGAATATTTCCAGATGCATTTTGTCCTCATGATATCTGTATACTCCAGTTTTTTCACTTCCTCTTACATGAGATGCTTCTGCGCATACGACATCAGGACATATGAAAAGAGAATGGCTGAATCGCTCATCAGTAATTCTTTTGCTGTAATAAGGCTCGATCATTCCTGACATATATAAAGGAATCCAGCTTTCCAGTCCTTTGATCATTTCATCTGGATCCCTGTTAATATTATGTATTATCTTTATTTTCATTCTTTTTCTTACGCATGTGCCTAAAAGCGTCATCCAGATTATAAGAAATGATTTGTCCTCAGTAATCCATGAAATATCCTGATCTGAATAAAGCCAGATTTCTTTTGCATTCTTAACTATGACATTTGCCAAAAAACGTATTGTAGCTCTTCTAAGACCCTGCGTGCCTATATATTCATTCTGCT
>JBAZFL010000171.1:0-4515 GCA_041653455.1 Clostridia bacterium | reverse complement strand
AAAAATAGTATTTCTAAACTCAAGGAAGATTATACTCCTGATTATATCATAGCTAATGGTGAGAATACTGATAAGGGAAAAGGAATTACCCCGACATTATTACATGAATTACTTTCAATGGGTGTTGATGTTGTAACATCTGGGAATCATATATATGCAAAAAAAGAAATATTTCTAACTATGGAAGAAAACATTAAATTATTACGACCTTTAAATTATGCGAAAGCATGTCCAGGAAAAGGATATATCATATTAAATAAGCATAATAATCCTCTTTGTATCATAAATGTTTCAGGAAGAGTTTTCATGGAACCGTGTGATGATCCTTTTGCAGCAGTAGAAGCTATTCTTGATGAAGTAAAAATAAAAGCTAAAAACATACTGGTTGATTTTCATGGAGAGGCTACAAGCGAAAAAGCCGCTTTTGCATGGCATTTTGATGGAAGATTATCAGCAGTTATAGGTACACATACTCATGTGCAGACTGCAGATGAAAAAATACTTCCCTTTGGAACAGCCTTCATTTCCGATGCGGGTATGACAGGACCTTATGAAGGTATAATTGGAGCTTCACGAGAAGCAGTCATAGATAGATTCCTAACAGGAATGCCTGCATATTTTACATGTCAGGAAGGAAAAGGCCAGCTTAATGCTGTTTTCTTAGAGTTGTGTGAGTTGACAGGGAAGGCAATTAGTATCGAAAGGATTAATGAAATTGAGAAGGATTAACAGTAAAAATCTTCTATGGCTTATTTTAAGCATTTCACTTATAGCTGGTGATCAGCTTACTAAGTTTTTTATTATGAAAAATATGCAAATGGGAGACAGTATAGAGATAATAAGAGGCTTTTTGTATATCGGATATACCAAAAATACAGGAGCTGCATGGGGTATTTTTGGTGAACATACCGAGTATCTTGCAATATTTTCAGTTCTTTCCAGCCTGGTTCTTATATTTATACTTCTACATATGAAAAGAAAGCTTGGAGCTTTATCACTTGCGATATTGATAGGCGGAGCAGTAGGGAATGCTATTGACAGAATCAGGCTTGGATGGGTTGTAGATTTCATAGATACATATATATTCGGTTATGATTTCCCTATGTTCAATGTGGCTGATTCTGCAATAACTGTAGGTGTCATATTCCTTCTGATTTATATGCTTTTCATACACAGAGAGATGCAGCCATGAGCATAGATGATACACAGATATTAAATGATATTGAATCTTTGGAAAAGCTCGAATTTCAAGTAGACCAGGATTTCGGTATCAGGCTGGATGTTTTCCTGGCTAAATATATAGAAGATTATTCACGTTCTTATATTCAGAGATTGATTAGAGATAATCTAGTAACTGTAAATGGTTTAATCAGGAATTTAAGTTATAAAGTGAATGTTAATGATATTATTCAGCTTACATTGCAGGATGTCAAACCTTCAAAAATAGAACCTCAGGATATTCCTCTGGATATTATTTATGAAGATGATGACATTATAATTATAAACAAGAAAAGAGGGATGGTCGTACACCCGGCGACGGGGAACTACTCCAATACCCTTGTAAATGCTCTTCTATATCATACTAGAAACAGTTTAAGCGATATAAACGGTATAGAACGTCCTGGAATAGTTCATCGTATTGACAAAGATACTTCAGGTGTTATTGTCGCTTGCAAGAATAATAACTCACACAGGGTTCTGACTGAGGTATTCTCAAAACATGATATCAAAAGGGAGTATCTGGCTATTGTAAAAGGGTATCCTGATTCTGAAAAAGGCCTTATCAACGCTCCTATTGGAAGAGACAAATATAACAGGCTCAAGATGGCGGTAGATTCAAAAAATGGTAAGAATGCTATAACTACATTCGAAGTACTTGAAAAATTAAAAGGAGCGGCATTAATCAAAGCACAGCTTGATACAGGAAGAACACATCAGATTAGGGTTCATATGTCATATATTGGAAATCCGCTGCTTGGAGATGATATTTATGGTGGTAAGGATAAACGTTTTGATAAAGGACAGCTTTTACATGCCAGGCTTTTGGGATTTATACATCCCGTAAAAAAAGAGTATATGGAATTTACTGCTGAACCTGATGATTATTTCCAGAATGCCATGGAGGTCCTAAGGACTATATGAACAGCATGATTTATGAAAGGACTCAAAGACTGATAGGTGAACATGCGATGCATGATCTTATGGAAAAAAAGGTTGTCATAATAGGACTTGGCGGAGTAGGATCTTATGTTTTGGAAGCATTTGCAAGAGCTGGTATAGGGCATCTGGTAGTAGCGGATTTCGAAAGAATTGAAGAGAGTAATATAAACAGGCAGATACTTGCCTTGCACTCTACTATAGGTATGTTCAAGACACAGACAGCTTATGACAGGGTAAAGGATATTAATCCGAATATTCAGGTATATACTCATAACATGTTCGTAACAAAAGATAATATAAAGGACATCATACCTCTTGATGCTGATTATGTGATAGATGCAATAGATACCGTGCAGTCAAAGATAGATATAATCAGGTTTGCTAAAAATAATGGAATTAATGTAATATCATGCATGGGAACAGGAAATAAGATTGACAATACTGGTTTTAAAATAACCAAAATTGACAAGACCGATACATGTCCATTAGCTAGAAAAATACGGAAGATACTTGTTAGTGAAGGTATGTCAGATGTTGATGTCCTGTATTCATCTTGTAACAACTATGTAAAAGACACAGAAATAATATCGAGCATATCATATGTACCTTCAACAGCAGGCCTGTTGATTGCTGGATATGTTATTAGAAAAATGATAAGCAATTAGATGGAGGTTTGTAATGAGTTATCTGTTAGGTATAGATATTGGAACTTCAGCAACAAAATCAGTTTTATTTAATCAAGAAGGCAAAGCTGTGGCATCAGCATCATATGAATACCCATTATATCAGCCTAATCCAGGATGGGCAGAACAAGACCCGAATGACTGGTGGGAAGCAGTTTGTTTTACGTGCAATAAAATACTCAGTGATTTTGCTCTGGATAAGAACAGTATAAAGGGTATAGGAATTTCTGGTCAGATGCATGGGCTTGTTATGCTTGATGAGAAAGATAATTTAATTGGCAGATCAATTATCTGGTGTGATCAAAGAACTGTAGAGCAGGCAGAGTATCTTGAAGACAAAATAGGACGGGATAAGCTTATCAGCATAACTGCAAATCCAGCGATTACAGGTTTTACAGCTGCAAAAATTTTATGGATAAAACAAAAAAGACCAGATCTCTTTGAAAAAGTAAAAAAGATAATGCTTCCAAAGGATTATATTTTATACATGCTAACTGGTGAGTTCAGCGCAGATGTGTCTGATGGTTCCGGAATGCAGCTTATGGATATCAGGAAAAGGCAATTTTCAAAAGAGATTCTTGAAAAACTAGAAATAGATATTTCATTACTAGGTTATATGCATGAATCTGCTGAACTTGCCGGAAGAGTAACAAAAACAGCATCTATACAGACTGGTCTTAAAGAAGGGACCATGGTTGCTGCAGGAGGAGGAGATCAAGCATGTGGTGCGGTCGGAAATGGTATAGTCAAAGAAGGAATTATATCTTCTACAATAGGCACCAGCGGTGTTGTGTTTGCACATACTGATAATCTTCATATTGATAAATTTGGCAGGATTCATACATTGTGTCATGCAGTTCCAGGCTGTTATCATGTGATGGGTGTTACTCAGTCAGCCGGTTTATCTCTTAAATGGTTCAGAGACAGTTTTTGTAATGAAGAGATTGGTATTGCGCAAGACAGAGGAATTGATCCATATATGATTATGGATGAGATGGCAGAAAACGCAGGTATTGGAGCCAAAGGATTAATATTCCTTCCATATCTTATGGGTGAGCGTTCTCCTCATCTGGATCCGTTCTGCTCAGGAGTGTTTTTTGGGATTACCCCTATTCATGGTAAAGCCCATTTCATCAGGTCTATACTTGAAGGAGTAGTATATTCGCTTAGAGATAGCGTCAATATCTTAAGGGAGGATATGGGTATTGATGTTAAACAGGTAAGGGTTTCTGGAGGGGGAGCGAAAAGTAAATTATGGAAATCCATGCAGGCAGATATTTTTAAAAGCGACATAGCAATTGTGGATAATTCAGAAGGTCCTGCTTTAGGAGCAGCAATACTTGCAGGTGTTGCATGCGGTTCATATAAGTCAGTTCCAGACGCCTGTACACATGTAATTACAACTAAGAATGTTTATGAATATAATAAAAATAACTCAATTGAATATGATAAGTACTATTCTATATATAAATCGCTTTACCCTGTGTTAAAGGATAAGTATAAAGAATTACGTGAAATATTATAATCATCTGATTGTATTTACATCACTAGATGTTAGTGTAAAGAGTTTTGGGAAAAATAATTTATTAACTTAATAAAGAAAGAAAAATAGAAGGACAAGCAGCAGTCTTTGAAGAATACCAGTGCGTCAATGCGGGGTAAGCGTTGATGC
>JBAZFL010000170.1:0-4530 GCA_041653455.1 Clostridia bacterium | reverse complement strand
ATCGTTTTTGCGACTCTTCTGAACATGTCATCGTAAGTTTCTATTACATTGCCTTCTGAGTCCCTTTTAAGGTACCTTTTCTCCAGTACTTTCTGCGAATTTTCCGTAAGCATAACAACTCCCCCATGAAACTATATTTTGTATCATTAATATACTATGATGTACTAGATATTGTATCACTGTGAAAATCTCTGTCAACGGATTTGAATAAATTCTTTAATAAAAATTTTATATGATGATTTTTCATTATTATAGTAATTTATTTTTTCTATGATATAATTTATTTACAAATTGAAAGAAGGACATGTAATGGAGGTCAGACATAAATCCGCTATACCGATATATTTAGGTGGTGCAGTATGGATACTGTATAGCCTGATTTTCCCAATGTATAAGATCATACACCTCATAATTGCTATAGCATTGTTCATAGCTGTCTTTCTACTAAGCAAAAAGAAATTTCCAGACAGGATTGAGATTGTCGAAAATCCTATTAAATACACAGGTGCAAAAGAGATAGACCAGGCTATAGCAGAAGGAAACAGATATCTTGATGAAATGAGAAGAGCCAATGACCAGATAGAAAACCCTGATATTTCCGGTAAAATAGACAAGCTTGGAAAAATTACAAAAGAAATATTCGCTTATGTATCTGAAAAACCTGAAAAACTGAAGGATATAAGAAGATTTCTTACTTATTTCCTTCCTACGACAATAAAGCTATTAAATTCTTATGCAAGAGCTGAAGCACAGACCAGTGATGGCGAAAACATCCTTCAGATAAAGAATGATATAGAAGGAGCAATGGATGGAATTACCGATTCCTTCCAAAAACACTTGGATAATCTATATGCTGATGAAGCTATGGATATAGATGCTGAGATTACTGTCTTTGACAGCATGTTGAAAGCAGAAAATTTAAAATAACTGAAAGGATAACTGTAATGAGCGAAATAACATTGACTGAAAAAGACAGAGAACTAGCCGCAACTTACGGACAAAAACTTGATATCAAGAGCAGTGCTTCAATACTTCAATACGGAGCTGATGCTCAAAGGAAGATAACCAGTTTTTCTGATGCGACATTGGAGAAGGTCCGTTCAAAAGAGCTTGGCGAAATAGGGGAAATGATTGGCAGCCTTATGGCCCAGTTAAAGGATTTCACTGCGGACCAGGAAGCTGGAGGACTTATAGAAAGACTGTTTAAGAAGACAAAGAGATATATTGATGTGTTAAAGGCACGTTATGCAAAAGCTGAAGCAAATGTAAACAAGATAGTCGCTGTGCTGGAAGATCACCAGGTAGTGCTGCTAAAAGATATAACCATGCTTGACAAGATGTATGAAATGAACCTTGATTATATTAAGGAACTTGCTTTATATATTGAAGGCGGCAGAGCCAAGCTTACTGAGTTAAAAGAAACGAAACTCGTGGAATTAAGGGATAAGGCTAAAGAATCCAAACTTCCTGAAGATGCTCAGGCAGCAAATGATTTTGCTAACATGCTCGATAGAGTTGAAAAGAAGATATATGACCTGGAGATAACAAGAAATATTGCTGTACAGATGGCTCCTCAGATAAGGCTTATACAGAATAATAACAATCTTCTTACAGAAAAGATACAGACAACACTTATAAACACAATTCCTCTTTGGAAAAACCAGATGGTGCTTTCATTAAGCATTACACATTCACAGAATGCCATGAAAGCTCAGCGTGCAGTAACTGATATGACAAATGAACTTCTTCTTAAGAATGCTGAGAGTCTGAAACAAGGCAGTATAGATGTAGCAAAAGAATCTGAAAGAGGCATAGTGGATATAGAGACATTGAGAGTTACCAATGAAAGCCTCATAAGTACTCTTGATGAGATTCTACGCATACAGGAAGAAGGAAAAGCAAAGAGAAAAGAAGCGGAAACCGAACTGAACAGAATTGAAGAACAGTTGAAAAACAAACTGCTTGAATTTAAAAACTGATGAAATTTAAGGAAAACAGATCACTAGCTTGGATATTGGTTGTTATCGCTATAATCGCTTCGGTGCTTATAAGCGGACATGTTTCCCTTTCTTCCACGAGAAGAAAGGTCATGAATACCTTTTATGAAACAATGGATACAGACCTAAGCACTAAATCTGCTTATGCTGATAATCTTTCCGGTGTAGCATCAAGGTATCTCGACCGCAATAGCGAATATATTACTAATATGACAAAAGCCAGGGATATGCTCTTAAATGCTAAGACGCCGAATGAGAAATATGCAGCATCTGTAAAAATAACCGATGCAGCAGCAGCTCTTTATGATGTGCTAGGCACTAAGGAACTCAATGAGACAGATGAGAGGCTAAGACGAAGCAATTATGCAGATATAGTCGCTGTCGATGACATCCTGAAAAGAACCACTTTCAATCAGGATGTTGAAAATTTCAATAATGAATTGAATATGTTTCCAGCCAATGTTATAGCATCAATAACCGGCATTGATGAAGCGGAGTATTTCCGATGAACTTTTATACTGATTTCCCGTTTAATTGATATGATGAAAAGAATTTTTGCATACATTACCTTAATATTGATTTTATCTTGTAATGCAGTATATGCAGCAGATATACCCGCACCTTCTTCAGCTTTTTATGTAAATGACACTGCTGATGTAATTTCTGATCAGACAGAAAAAATAGTAATCGACAAAAATGCTGCTTTGTATGAAAAGACAGGAGCCCAGATAGTGATTGTAACAGTGGAATACACCAATACTGCATCAATCGCTGATTACGCATATGAACTTTTTAATGAATACGGTATAGGCTCAAGTGGGAAAAACAATGGATTACTGCTACTTCTTTCTATTGGTGATGATGACTATTATGCTCTGCAAGGCTCAGGACTGGAAAGAACTTTGTCAAGCGGCACTCTCTCTTATCTATTGTATGAATATCTGGAACCATACTTTGCGCAACAGGAATATGATGCTGGAGTCTTAAGCGTTTTCAATGCATTTTATGATGAGATGCTGGCTATATATGATACTTCAATAGATTATAAAGAGCCGATTCCTGATGAATATGAATACTACTACCCTGAGGAGTACTATAATAACCCGGAACCTTCAGTCACAATTTTTGATGTATTCAGAACTTTCTTCATTATCGTCGTTATTATTGCGGTTCTTTCTTCAATATTCGGAGCAAGAAAAAGCACTAGAAGCTCTTCTTCGTATACAAGGTCAAATAGCAGCAACATATGGCCAATTATAGGCGCAATTAATCTTATGAATATGGGCAGGAATATAAACAGCTCAATCAGAAGGAATACTACGACATTCAATAATAACCATAACACCATTAACAGAAGTTCAAGCTTCCGAGGAAGCTCTTCTTTCGGAGGTGGTTCCTCATTCGGAGGAAGGTCAGGCGGGTTTCATAGCGGTGGCGGCGGAATGTCAAGAGGAGGAGGAGCCGGAAGGGGTGGCAGATGACCCTTATTGCCTACTCCATAGCTCATTTTTTAACAGATGCGGTCTGTGCAGGATTGATATTCTCCTATCCTGATATGATACCGTATATACTTATGTATGATCTTCTTGCCTTTTCTACTCAACCCATTACCGGTATTTTGGCAGATACAATACAAAAATACAGATATATAGCAGTAGCTGGAGGCATAATAACATCATTAGGAGCTTTAATTTTTATTCCTATTCCGATGAAGATATGTATGCTCGGTATAGGTAACAGCCTGTTTCATGTAGGCGCTGGAGCAGCGGTATTGAAAGGCTCTTCATTAAAAGCGGCTCCTTTGGGCATATTCGTCGCACCGGGAAGCATGGGGCTTTTGCTAGGAACACTTTTTCCTTCTATAGCGATTTACGCAGCAATCGCATTAGCATTGATATCTGTATACCTTATATGGGCAAAGGAATACAAAGTTAAAGAAACCTCTGAGACTATTTCAATATTCAAACATGATAAAAAGATAATGGCTTTTTTGATTATAGCAATCATTCTGATATCCGTATCTGTTCGTTCCTTGGCTTCATATTCCATGTCCTTTCCCTGGAAGGATACGTTACTTTTGTCAGTTATTGCTGGTATTATGATTATGGCTGGAAAAACTGCAGGAGGTTTCATTCTGGATAAGTTCAGATCCGTACCCGTAATTCTTACAGCCATACTGATTCCCGGCCCTCTGATAGCTTTCCTGTCCTCTTATGCCATACCTTCGCTTATAGGGCTGTTTCTAATCAACTGCTCTATGCCTCTTACTCTTTATATGCTTTACAGGATGATCCCTGATTATCCTGGATTTGCTTTCGGGCTTGCTGCATCTTTTTTATTTCCTGGGATGATTGCCGGACTTGGTATTAATTTAAACGGTTTTCTGATGTTTCTTGTATTTGTACTGAATTCAGTACTAATGTATATTGCAGTAATAATTATGAAGAAAGGAAGTATAAGAATATGAACATGATACTATGCGATGTAGTTACTCCTATTTATGTTTATCCGTTACTGTACCTGCCCTTTGCTT
>JBAZFL010000169.1:4006-4633 GCA_041653455.1 Clostridia bacterium | reverse complement strand
CAAAGTAGTTTGTGAATCATAATTGAGTGATTGAGATGGAAATATGAACTTGACCAAAGACGATAGTATATCCCAATAGGAGAAAAATATGAAATTCTTTAAAGGTCTTATCATCGCAGTTCCGGTTTCAGTAGCATTGTGGATAATCATTATATTGCTAATAAGGAAGGTGTTGCAATGATCGAACTATTAATCAAGAAGCGCGGATTTGAGATCCGAAAGTCCTTCACCGGTTATGACATCATCAATCCCGATGAAATTGACATTAACTGCGGGATTGTATCGTCTGGAAGGACCTTAAAAGAAGCCTATGCAAAAATATGTCCCCATGACTTCACAGACCACGGGGACTTTTTACGTTCATGCGAGTACTTAAAGCACACTTGGAAAGAATTATTTCAAGTTCTTTATCCATTGCCATAGTCCGTCTAATTGTTAAACCAACAATTTATTTCTTCTCCACCTTCTCTTTTGCATCCATCTCGGCCAGCCTCTTCTTTGTAGCCTCCAACGCCTTCTGAACCTCCGGAAACTGCTTATCGATCAGTGCGAATTGAAACTGCATATTCTGAGCCTGGATGGTGCCTCCTTATTGAATAATCTCATAGGTAAAAATGGCATCTGCCG
>JBAZFL010000169.1:0-3996 GCA_041653455.1 Clostridia bacterium | reverse complement strand
ACTGCATTCCCATCACCTGTAGATACCGTAAATGAAGTGTTTGCCACAACTGCCGAAACATATATGTGTTTTGCTGATCCTTGAATAGCCGCCGCCGCTGCATTGACAGGCTGCAAAAGGATTGTCGTCACTCCGTTATACCAATTTGCATAGGATATGTTAGTATTTGCAATAACTAACGTGTTGACATTATTTAGCGTAAATACTCCCGTAAGCGCATCAGTTTCACTGAGTCTATTCCCCCTGCCCTGAGTATGATATGTTACGGTATTGCCGAGAGATGCTGTATTCCCAGTGGTGAAGCAGGAATTGTTTATTAAATCAATATAGTTATTCCCCGTACTATTAACCTTGATAAAAGCCGTTGTAACTGCCGGGGATTGATCATCTCGAATAGTGTTTGATTCTACTCGTAAAGATGTTGAATCAGTCACTTGTATCATTGCCGACGCTGCCGTTTGAGGATTATAGGCTGTATTGCCGGATATATTTGATTTTGTAACTCGGTCAGTGACGATAGAATACTTTGCAGGACTAATAATTTTATTATCCAATATATCGAAATCAACCATAAAGTAAGAAGCATTTATATGGGCAACGTAAATGGCCCCAGAAGACGCTTCTCCTGTATTTATTAGAGTATTACCGCTAATCTTCCCACCTACGCAATCCGCACTCGTTGCAGCTGATCCCACATAATAGATGCCTGAATATACGGCGGTTCCGTCTGTCCTGGCTGAAAGAATGTTGTTCGATATGGTATTGTAGTTTAAGCCCACCACTTGCGCTGTATTGTTCGTTGCCTCGATGCCAAAAGCTCCAAAATCATTAATGATGTTATTGGATATGATATTACTTGAGGCCGCATATGATATAATGCCTCCAAGAGCGGCGCCCTTTATATTGTTGCCCGTAATTGTTAAGTATTGTCCGCCAGCCTTTAGCGCGTTGCTTCGTTGCTCTGCCGCAATCTGAGTATATTCAATGATATTCTCCGAGATAATGGAATGAGATATTTGAGTCAGATATGTTGCGTGAGAATGTAAATTCTTAAACTTATTTTTGCTGATTGTTATTTTCGTTCCGTAAGTAGAAGACCCAAACAGAATCCCAGTTACTGCCGCACCACCAGAGCCATCAGCGAAAAACCTATTCTTAAGTATCTGCTGATTGTTTCCTCCAATGGAGGTTATATAGGAGTGATACCCATTTGGAGCTGCTGCCACTGCCGCCCAAAGAGGCCCTCCGGTAAATGTATTTTCTTCTATCCTTATATTATCTTTGTTATTTATATATACGGCTACCTCGGGAGGATCTATGAAAGCCAATCCCTTAATTGTCACCCCATCTGCATTAACATATATTAATCCAGGCTGATTAGCAGTAGTTATTTCAGATACAACATAAGTCCCCGGCCCCTGGAGAGTTCCTGATCCTGTGAATGTAACATTCTCCCCGGTGATATTAAAAATATACGGAGGACTCACTTGATTAGTCGCAGAAGTGCTTTTAATCGTACCATCAATCTGAATTATGGTAGATTGTGCCACATCAACGGCATCTGCCATTCCTGAATCATTATTGTACGAATAAGCCAACGCTCGCTTGGGAATGATTACTCTTCCTCCTGCGATAACAGAAGCAATAGCAGCCTTGATTGCTACCTTATCATCTGTTACCCCATCTGCTACTCCCCCGAACATCTGGGGAGTAGCCTCTTTCAGGCCGGTGACTGCGCCTGTTCCCACACAATCAAATACTTGATATAGCCTTGCTTCAAAAGGGCCGCCTATGGTCGTAGTCGTGCCTGTGGCGATTTGCAAGATTGCGCCAGCGGACATCTTCAGAGTAACATTCGTATAGGCAGACCAATCAGCGTTGCTTGAGATTACCCAGGTGCCCGGCCTGAGTAAAAGCGTCACCTTGTTCGTCGTCCCGATTACAGTCAGGGCGGCTTCGATGGTGGCTTGGGTGAAGGTTCCTGAAGAATACCATTCAGGATAATGTACTTCTACAGATGTTAAAACTATTGTTCCAGCGCCTGAGAACAACTGGTAAGGACCAGCTTCAAGATGTCCGTTGATGGTCAATGTTTTACCAGATGCGATTGTAAGCAGTCCACCTTTTACAACAATCAACGAAAGAGTAGATGGTATGATCGTATCTGCATCAACGCTCCCAGAACAATCTACGATGAGTGTTGTAGTTGAAGTTGATATTGTGGTAATTGCTGTCAAAAAGGAAGAATATCCAGAGAGATATTTTATCCCGTTGACATTAGTTACACCATCAATCGTTCCACCGTTAATGTCGGCTGTGGTGGCAACAATAGAAGAAAATGTTTGTATTCCAGTCCATGTCCACGCCTTCTTGAGAAGTTGTTTTATTGTGTCCCATCCTAAATTCATTGTAATTTATTGTATTCCTTATAAATATTTTACTCCAAAATATAACCGTGAGCAACCGTTTCAATTACCATCGTTGATGCATCTGTCGGCGTAATGGTAAACTTTAAATTAGTACCATCGTTCAGATTATGTGCCAACGTATGAATCAACGGTACTGTCGTAGGTGCAACCGCAGCAACATAATAATCATTTGCTGAACCATCACCAAAAGATATTGTTGACGTTGCTGTGGTAGTAGTTGACCTTGAAATTATCATGTCAAAGAAATGCTTTGTAGAGTTGACAACCTGATTCAATCCTCCTATGTATTGAGTCGCGTTAGAACCTGCCCAAGTATTTGTCCATCTGAACTCAAACTCTTTTTTATACCTAACCAGAGAACTTCCGCTTGCTGGCTGGAGTGCATGAAGTTTATTACCAGAAGCATCAAGACATTGTCCGGGCGCAGGTTGCATCCCTTCAGGCGACATCCAGAAAGTAACACCAATTTGACGAAGTGAACTTGAATTTGCCCATGTTGTCGGAGTTGTCCCAGTAGCAACAAAACGAACGCCAGAAGCATTAGAAGCAGCACCAACATTGGTAAAGTCATCACCGGCAACATAAGTATCAATTATGTACTCTCTGCCTGTTACAAGCGTTCCTGCGGTCAATGCCGTCTGTTTTGCCGGGGCTGTGCCTGTCTGATCGAACCATTTAGACGGAATGCCGTTTCTGTACATATCCAGCACTTCCGCTGCGGTGGGAGTGAAGTTGATGAGGTAGGCGTGGTGGACGGTGGAGGCGTGGCGGGCAACGGAATTACCCATTATATACAATACAGCACTTGAGGATATTGTTCCTGGTGCTCCAGCTGTAATTTCTACTGATGACCCAAGTTGAACGCCATCAACAAAAAACGTAACTGACCCAGCTGCCGAATCTGTTTCTCTAGCAATAACTGCACTGAGTTCGTGTACTGTGCCGTCAGAAAATCCCGTGGCTATAGTAGAAGAATATGATGTCCCACCATCAGTACGATAGAGTAATACTCTGAGGATTCCAGCAGTTGTTACATAAAAAAGAAACCCGTTTGCACCAACGCTCTTGTTCATAAAATATACAATCTCGCTCGGCGTCCAATCCGGCAGACTCCCCTTCCACACCAGCGTAAAGTTACCAGTGCCGAAGTCGATATTATCATTATCCGCAACCTGAATACCTGTTGATCCACTTGCAGCATAGGTCATTGCCACACCCTGAGAAGGGGCTTTGGGATTGACAAGGGAATATAAACCAGCGTTAGCACTTGCCGCAGGGTCGGCATATGAAAGAAGTCCCGCAGCGTTTGACTGTAGAACATACCCATTAACCGCTCCAGTAGTTACCTGTAATGTTGTAAACTTGCCTGTCGTAGCGGATGTCGCGCCTATAGTAGTTCCGTCAATCGTACCACCATTAATGTCGGCTGTAGTGGCAACAATAGAGGAAAACGTTTGTATTCCAGTCCATGTCCACGCCTTCTTGAGAAGTTGTTTTATTGTGTCCCATCCTAAATTCATATAGACCTCCTTAGGCCATTAATAACCAGCCGTCAATGACCGCAGTT
>JBAZFL010000168.1:0-4652 GCA_041653455.1 Clostridia bacterium | reverse complement strand
ATGCCTTCATAGTTAAGTCCTCAAGAATTTCATAATAGTTATTATCGAACCAATATGGAATACACACTATAATGGTAAGATTGAAGTTTTCAGCGTAATCATAAGCATCTATCATGTTTTCGAGGAATTTAGTCATTATGTTATCCTTATCACTGCTCCAGTCTGATAAAAGATATGGTTCGACATCAAAAACGATTCCTGCGAATTTCTCATCTTCTGTAACTTTCTCATTATATTCTGCAATTAGCTTAATTTTTCCTCTCATACTTTTATTTCGTCTTTCAGTAGCCCAAGAAGGATTGCCTGAGAGATAATAAGTCAAAATATTTTCTTCATTAAGTTTCTTTATATAATCTTTGGGTTGCATATTGATTATCATCTCATCTGAGAAATACTGATATGATGAATTAATGTTGTTCATTGAAAGAATGTCAAGAAGATCCGTAAATCCTTCTGCATACACTTGTTCGGTACTCCATGAAAAAAGTGATGTTTCATAAACAAACTGTTGCGGTTTGATTGCGTGAAGTGATGCAATAAAAATGGACAAAGTGATATATATCGTTATTATTTGCTTCATCTATTCCTCATAAAAATATCATGCATCATACATGATATTATATACTAAATATAAAATACATAAAATAAAATTTATATTCTATTCCATAAAGAATTTATTATAAAGGCATCTTATAGCTTTTTCAAAATCAGCATCAGCAATTCCAACCATTATGCTTAATTTAGATGATCCCTGATTAAGCATTTTTATAACTATCCCGGACTCACATAAAGCTTCAGAGCATTTGTGAAGCGTATTAGAATCATCAAGGCATTTTTCCCCGACTATCATAACAAGCGCCTGATTATGTATTATTGAAACTTCCTCTGCTTTTAGCTCATTTTTTATACGGCAGATCAATTTGTCTTCAATCTGTTCATTAAGATATTTGGAACGGATGATAATTGATATATCGTCAATTCCTGAAGGTGAATGCTCATATGGGATAGATTCCTCTTCAAGCATCTGTAAAACTTTACGTCCAAAACCTATTTCACGGTTCATTAGGTATTTTCTGATATTTATAGTAGAAAATCCCTTATCTCCGCTGATTCCTGTTATACTGTGCTTCCTATTCTCATTGACCTGCTGATGTATCATAGTTCCAGGTGCAGCAGGATTGTTTGTGTTTTTAATATTAACATGTGTAAACTTGTAATAAACAGGTGTGAGCGCTTCTTCATGAAAAACACTGAAACCTGCATATGAGAGTTCACGCATCTCTTTAAAGGTAAGATGGTCAATTGGCAGAGGATTGGATACGATATTCGGATTAACTGTGTAAATATAGTCAACATCAGTAAAATTCTCGTAAAGATCACAGTCAAGAGAAGCAGCTAATATCGCACCTGTTACATCAGAACCGCCTCTTGGAAGAGTAACGACTTCCTGATTAACTGAGTAACCGAAAAATCCAGGAAATATCACTATCCCTTCATAGCTGTTCAGAACTTTCAGATTCTGATATGAAACAGGGAGTATCTGCGCGTTTCCAAATTCGGATGTAAGAAGCAATCCAACATCTTTCGGACTTACATATGTTGCCTTAAAACCTTGTGAATTAATGTATTGGGCAACCAGTTTTGCGCAGTTATCTTCTCCTGCAGCTTTCAGATTATCCAAAAATCTTTCTTTTATGGATTTATCAGAATTAAGTCTGCTAACTAAATCCTGTAAAATAACTCTAATTATGTCGTCACTCATTCCAAGACCTGCTGTTATATCTTGAAATCTTTGTAGTATAAGATTAAGCTGATGCGTCACATCTTCATATGCAAGGGCTTTTTCAGCGAGTTTTATAAGCATGTCAGTAACTTTTGTGTCAGAGGAATTTCTTTTACCAGGAGCAGAAACAACTACGAACTTACGGGATGGGTCAGAAGTTACGATGTTAAAAACTTTTTTTACCTGTGTTGCATCTGAAAGGCTTGATCCGCCGAACTTAACTACTTTCAACATAAATGTCTCCTTATATTTTGTGACTGAATTAGAAATTACTTTTATCAGCCGTTCATTAGATTTTATTTACAAACATAATAGTTGTCAAGGATATATTAATTATGTTATTGCCTGCCTAATAAATTTCAGAGTTTACTTTATTCACTAATTTAAATATATATTGCATTTATATCTGTTATTAGAGTCACCCAGGAAATACAAGAAAATTAAGATAGAATCAATTCTTATTCTTATATCAAACCGATTATGATACAATAGTAAACAAGGCTAGGGGGATATTGATGAAAAGAAAATTAGGTGACAGATATGATGGATACAGATTAAGGAATGTTGATACCTTTTTTCTGCTGATTCCATATATTATGAAGAAAAGAGATGATAGTCAGATATTTTTTGAGGATGTTGCAGATGTCGATGTATTGGATGCTTTCGTTAGGAAGCACCAGGAGGATATACCTGGACTTAAACTTTATCATGTTTTTATTGCAGCTTTGGTAAGACTCTTTGCAGTCAGGCCAAGAATAAACAGATTTGTTTGTGGAAGCAAGATATATGCAAGAAATCATATAGCAATATCCATGTCAATTAAGAGAAGCATGACTGATGATGGTGAGGAAACCAATATAAAACCCAGATTTGCTCCAGAATCGACTCTAAAGGACATTGTTGATATAGTTAATGATCAAGTTAATATGAATAAAGAAAGCGGTTCCGAGAATGACACTGATAAGTTTGCAAAGATTATAGGGCATCTGCCTACATTCATAATAAAAACTGTTGTAAATATTCTGACTTGGATGGACAGGATGGGAATTATGCCTAAAGCAATAATTGATTTTTCACCATTCCATTGCAGTGGGTATCTTACAAATATGGGTTCTTTAGGTATCAAAGCGGTTTATCATCACCTGTATAATTTTGGTACGACTTCAACATTTCTTGCCATGGGAAAAAAAGAATATCAGTATCAAGGTTCAGATGAGGGGGAACTGATAAAGAAAAGGATTATAAGTTTGAAGATGGTTGTTGATGAAAGAATATGTGACGGATATTACTATGCTTCGAGTATGAGGCTTTTTTCCAAAATGCTTCAGAATCCTGATGTTTTACTTGATCCTCCAGATGAAGTGATACCTGATGATGGCATAACACCTCTCAAAGTTGAAAAAGCAGTTAAAGAGCAGGTTTGATGAAACAGAGGTTTTTAAAAGCAGCAGCAATAATATTGTGGCTTCTAATATGGCAGATTCTTGCTATGATTATAAATAAGGAACTGCTCTTGCCATCTCCATATATAACAATCAAGACACTTATAAGCAAAATGTCGGAATCTTCTTTTTATATTGCGTTGCTGTATTCGCTTTTTAGGATTATTATAGGATTTTTAATAGCAGTTGTTTTTGCATTTATATTAGGAGTCATATCTGGTTTAAGCAAAAATGCCGAAATATTACTGTCTCCATTAATAACAGTAATAAGATCAACACCTGTCATGAGTTTCATCATCCTTGCGATTATCTGGTTTAGCTATAATCTTGCTCCTCTTGCAGTCAATATAATTATGTGTTTTCCTCCAATCTATGATAATGTGGTTAAAGGCATTACGAACACAGATAGAAAGCTTCTGGATATGGCAAAAGTCTATGACATAAGACCTCTTAAAATTTTTAAAGGCATATATCTTGGATCTGTAAAACCTTTTCTTGCAGCAGGAATGAATACTGCTCTCGGGCTTGCATTTCGTGTCGCGGTAGCTGCTGAAGTTTTAGCTAATCCTAAATATGGAATCGGCACAAAACTTTTGCAGGCAAAATATAATTTGGAAACAGCTGAGGTGTTCGCATGGACATTTATGATACTGTTACTAAGTTATTTATTTGAATATATTTTTAAAATAATTATAGAAAGCAGAAGATATAATGCTCAGACTAGAAAATCTGACAAAGTCATATAACGATAACTATATTTTCAAAGACTTCAGTATGGTAATTGAGAAAAACAGGATTACATGCCTCTTGGGTAAATCCGGCTCGGGAAAAACTACATTATTAAATGTTTTGTCATCCATAACAGATGAGTTCAAAGTAAAATATTCTGATTTTGAAAAATTAAGGTATTCATATATATTCCAAGAGCCAAGATTATTAGAATGGTATACCGTATACAAAAATCTTCAGTTTGTACTGGATAACACACATATGTCTAAGCAGGCAATTCATGAGAAAATAATGGATAGCTTAAAAATGGTGGAAATGGAGAAATATGCAGATTATTACCCATACCAGTTAAGCGGAGGAATGGCTCAAAGAGTTTCAATTGCCAGAGCTTTCGTTAAGGACTTTGATGTGCTTCTTATGGACGAACCTTTCAAAGGACTTGATCCAACTCAAAAAGAAGATATAACAGATAGATTCTTGAAGATGTGGCGTGAAAACAGAAAAACAGTTATATATGTAACTCATGATCTGGATGAAGCTTTATATATGGCATATGATATTCATGTGCTTGGTGAGCATCCGACAAAAATACTTTATACAAGCAGAAATGCATATAAGATGAATGATACTGAACGAGAAAATGAAAGGGATAAGATATGGCAGATATTAAGATCACAGATTTAAAGAACGGAATGGAA
>JBAZFL010000167.1:0-4663 GCA_041653455.1 Clostridia bacterium | reverse complement strand
TGCAGCATCCAGAACATTCTTTTTCGTTATAAATTCTGAAATTCCAAGTGCCGCTTCCTCTCGGGTTAAAGGCGCACCTTTTTTCTTGACTTTATCCACAATAGCAAGCTGCATTATTTCAAATATTACGACCTCTTTTGCGCTTAAACACAAGTTGATAGGAGGCGTATCTATAAAATCCATATCCTGAAGAAAGTCTTTTCTTATCTTTATTGCAAGATCCTGTTCGATAATAGGAGTCTCCATAGTAATTATGCTGTGATCGTTTTTAGGCAGCAGTCTGAGCCAGAAACCTTTTGAAAAACAATAATGTGCAGCAGCCATGTCTATTGCATTGCAGCTTATCACTGAAACAACTTTCTCTGGACTTAATATGGCTTCAGCTATACGCAATCCTGATGAAGTAATAGTTCCTTTTTTAACAAGACCGAGTTTGGACAATTCACTTTTTGCCTGATTGAATGAAGTCCTGTTATTTATATCAGGATCATATACCGCCTGGGATATATTATTCTGTTCGATATTTGATAAGCTTATCAACGCAGAGTAATCATATGCGCTTAATATATAGAACATTATCCCTCCTGCCAGTCAAACAGGCTTCTTACTACCAGTGAGGTATTTTCATACCTGAACGTAGCGGTCTGTGCCTGTTTTACTGCTCTTTTTGTAGAGCATACCAGATATCTTGACAAATATTCATTGTCTTTGTCAGTTATGGTTCCGGAAATAACCCTCTCATACAGACTGTCCAGTTCATCTGATTTTATTACAGCACTGGAAAAAGCTTCTATCGACTGTAAAGATAATTCGCCTTCTTTTACCATATTTCTAAACTTTTCTCCATATCTTCCATTAATAGCATTCCTATATGCTGATTGGGAATCATTTATTGCATCAAGTACTAATGACATTATACCTCTCATATGAACAGACGGGCTTGCAATTACCCCTGCTTTCGTATTCTCCAGAGCAAACGCATTAGCTAATTCTATAAATGCGCTATAAGGAGTTTTTGAAGCAAGACTATTAAAAACATAATTAGCATATACTATCTTACCTGTCGTATTAGTAATGACTTCACCTCTTTGCTGTATTCCATATGTGTCATTATTGTATCCTAATGCTGAAAGATTTTTCATTATACCGGAAATACTGTTTGTGTAGCTATTTATCGAAGATTCAATAGCATTTCCATTTTTTGACTGGATAGTATGATCTTTGCTTTTAGATAATGTCTTAATCAATACCTCTCTGTATTTAGGCCACCCTGCCTGAGAAGCATTGGAGAATGTATCATATAAGCTTACGAGATTTTCAGAAAAATCTGATTCTGAACGTACATCAGGATACTGTTTTACTGCCGCTTCTTCTTTTTTTAAAGGTTTTTTCGCAACTTGCTGCGCAGTGTTCTTTCTCCTTTTCAATGTTAATGCGCCAACTGATACTGTCGCACACAGCATAGATGCAGAGACAGTAACTAGATTAGATAGAACTGTACCAAGTGGTTTCAGATGATCATACTTGCTCCCGTCACCTACAAACCATGTAAAGAATCCGTCAACAGGAGTTCTCTGAAGCCTGTATATGTACTCGACCCTGCCTCCAAACGAAGCTTGAATTGAAATTGTCAGCTTGCAGTTATTCTTGTTTAGCATGTCATATAGCTCATAATAATTCAGTATTCTCAAAAAGAATGCTGTATACTCCTGTTCATAATTAATAAACATACCCTCAGTGGAAAAATCACGGCTTCCCTGAAAATACTCATTAACCTCCGGTTCTTTGGAATTTGGTTTGTATGTTATGAACATAGCAGAGTTAAGATGTGTTTTCAATGCTGTCGCTTGATCAGAAGTGTAAACCATCTTCTGCTCAATAAGAACCTTAGTCTCATCTCCAGCATGTATTTTTTCAGGTAGCGTATTCCAGAAGTATTCGATAGTATAATTAGAGTCTACTGAATTATGTTTGCGAATGTAACCGTCAGATACATAAGTATTTTCATTTGGATTATTATTGGTATCCGGATCAATCAGCCTGATATCCTGCAGTATCCATATACCCCTTACCTCGCTAGTTTCAGGCGCTGCTAAAGAATTTAATGGTGAAAACAGCATAATGAACACTAAGATAACCGGAAATATCCTTCTGAAATTAGACTTATGCAAAATAATGAATTCCACAAATTTCATGACAAGAAAAGATATGACAAGGAAAAGCCCTATGTAATATGAGATAAATGAAGATCTGAATACGAAACTGAATATCGCTAAGAGTATGCCTGTCACATATCCTCCCATAGCCTTTATAGTTATATCCTCGCTCATAGTATTAGAAAACACCCTGTTAAAGGTATCCCATGTGACTCCGGATTTCCGTCCGACCGCTCTTAACAATATAACTGACACCATTAATGATATTATACTTTTTGTCCAGGTATTATCACCTGTGAGCATATTGTACCCTATAAAGGACAAACCCATGCTTAGGACAAACATATATATATCCTTCATATTTTTAAAATGAAAGGATTGTGTTATAAATGTCTTCGCTCCTGGAATTATACCCCTAAAAGGTTTCTGCAACGAGTAGAGAGGAGTCATAAGAAGAACAATGAAATATGCATATACCATCTTACCTGCTATACCGCCAATAAGCCCTAGAAATCCTCCGTTCATTCCAGCATCTGAATATGTGAAATACGAAAGCATTCTTAAAAACACTGTATCTACTCCAATAGAGATAAGCAGGCTCACAACAATCCATACTATAGCAATTACAAACACTGGTATAAGGTATGGAGTCCTTCTGAATCCTTTTCTGAGATCCATTAATATAGATTTTATGCCTTTAAGACCAAGCCTGTTCTTGCTTGTTTCAAAAGGCTTGCTGTATTGCATAATATTTTTGGCAAATGAATACTCGTAAACATTGGTAGTACCAATAGGCGTCCCACACTTTCTGCAATATTTAGCTTTATCTGAAACGTGCAATCCGCAGCTTGGGCACATCCTGGCCAATTGTCTTTCCCCCTCATTCAGAAATGATTTTATCATAATATGCCGCGTATTTACACATAAAGCGGTTTAGAATATAATAAACGGACAGAATAGGAGATGAAATGGCATCACGGACAAAACAGTTAGCATATACAGGAATGTTCACAGCAATAATAGCTGTTATGTCCCAGCTTGCAATACCAATGCCATCAGGTGTTCCAGCTACACTGCAGACTCTGGCTATAGCTATAACAGGCCTGATGCTTGGTGTTAGAACAGGTACTATAACTGTAGGGTTATACATTACAATAGGTGCTATAGGCCTTCCAGTGTTTTCAGCTTTCAGAAGCGGATTCGGAACACTCTTCGGAGTAACAGGCGGATTCATATTCGGATTCATACCCTTTGTAATACTCTGTGCTCTTGCAAGAAATATGAAGAATAAGATAGTTGCAGTATCAGTGTGCGTCGCAGGTTTGATGCTTTGTCATCTGACAGGTATCATACAGTTTATGATAGTATCAAATACAGCATTCATTCCGACAGCTTTGACTGTATCCCTGCCTTACCTTCTAAAAGACGTTATATCCTGCATATTAGCCTATATCATATCCATACAATTAAAGAAGGTTATAACTGTGGACTAACAATATATCCTGCCGCTTTGGTTGTTCTGAATTTATAAAAGAACATACTTTATCGTCCCGCATTAACAGCTAATTATACAACTGCTGATGATACTACTATTACTTTTGTTAACATAGAAATAATTAAAACTATTGCCAGTATTATTCTTGTTTTTATCTTTATATACTTAAGCAGATATAATATGTATTAATTACCTGGTTACTGTCGTCTCACATTTATATACCCCATCATCAGATACATAACTTATGGTAGCCGTGTTAGGACCATCACCTACAGTGGAAAAATTATAATACAAGTTGAGTGGCTCATCTCCTGTTTTTAAGCCTGATATAGTAATTTTATTTGTATCAGAACTTTTAACTGTTCCGTTTGGTACTTGAATATATTTTCCATATTGATCATAGGCATATACATAAACATAATCACTAAAATAAGGAGCTGACATGTATATATGTGTTAACCTCGGAGCTTCACTTCTAAGGCTGACTGGCGTAATATTTATAACATTACCATTTTTACCAATAACCTTAATATTTGCTGTAGTATCTACAATAATAGGTTTTATTACTGTTATCTCACCTTTTTCTTCTAATATTTCTATATTATTGCCATCAGACTCATAACTAAAAGCATCTGGTAGAGAAACATCGTTTGTAGATTGTAATAGCACATTTAGTCCACTTGCAGTTACTCCACTTATTGATATTTTAAGATTATGCTCTTCTGATATAGCTCCTGCATACATATTGTCCCTTCCATATTCGAAATTTAACCGACATCCTACAACCTCTGAGTCATCTACTGCAGTCAGAGTAAACTCATACACGGCTTCTATATAGTTTGGATTTGTGGAACCATAAGATCCACCCCTGCATGCTATTATTCTTAGTGTCTCAGTCCCAGCTCTTTTTGCTGTAACATTAATATACATCCCATTCGTTTCATCTCTTGTAATCTCAAAAACTGGGGAATCTCCAGAAATCTCAGTCCCATACGGATTATTATCATCCGTT
>JBAZFL010000166.1:0-4679 GCA_041653455.1 Clostridia bacterium | reverse complement strand
GAAGTAACAGAGAGTCTAATTGCGGAAAATGCGAAATGATGAATGAGATAGTTAATAAGCTTAAAGAACTTGGTTTTACCATTTCATTGGATGACTTCGGAACAGGTTATGCTTCATTTTCCGATTTGCCCAACTTCATGCTTGATTTCCTTAAACTTGATAAAAGCATGATATATAACCTGGAAAACAGCAAAACAAAAAAAATGATAAAAGGCATAACTGATATTGCGCATAATATGGATTTGCAGATAATATGCGAAGGAGTGGAAACAAAAGAACAGGCTGATATATTAAAATTACTTGAATGTGATATAGCCCAAGGCTATTACTATTATCAGCCTATGCCATATGAGGAATTTGAAAAGATATTGCAGCCAAAATAAATTGACTATATCATAGCAGGCTGATAATATAACCACTGAGGTGTTGATATGAACCAAAGAGAAAGATTTCACAATGTAATGAATTTCAAGCCGGTTGACAGGCTTCCCATGATTGAATGGGCAGGCTGGTGGGATAAGACCATCGCAAGATTCATTTCTGAAGGTGCTCCTGATATGCCAAATAAAGAAGATATCAAGCATACATTTTTCGGGTTGGATAGGCTGAAACAGTATTGGATAGGATCAAGGTCAAGAGAGTTCAGCAATCTGGCTGCAGACAAGAGGAAGATAACTGATATGGAAACATATGAAAGATTAAAGCCATATCTTTACGATAAGAATAAAGTCCAGGCTGCAGTAGATGATGCTGTAAAATACAAAAAAATGCATGATGACGGGGATCTTGTAGTATGGATAACCGTGGACGGATTCTTCTGGTTTCCAAGAACGCTTTTCGGGATAGAAGATCATCTATATGCATTTTATGACAACCCAGAACTTATGCACCGTATGAACCAGGATGAAGCGGATTATATAAAATATGTTTTCGAAAAGATGAGCGAAGCTATTCAGCCAGATTTCATGACATTTGCAGAAGATATGTCATATAACCTCGGGCCAATGCTGTCTGAGGATATGTTTGATGAATTCCTTCTTCCTTACTACAAGCAGACTATTCCATATATCGAGAGCCTTGGCACTATTCCTTTAGTGGATACTGATGGACAGCTTGAAGGAATGATTCCATGGCTTCAAAGAGCAGGTATCAGAGGAGCTTTGCCTTTAGAAAGAAAAGCAGGGGTAGATGTCAACAGGATAAGGCAGTATTATCCTGATTTCCTTGTTATTGGCGCATATGACAAAATGGTAATGGATGTTTCTGAAGAGGCTATGAGAGAGGAATTCGAAAGGCTCCTGCCAGCTATGAAGTCAGGAGGATATATACCTAGTGTAGACCATCAGACACCGCCAGGAGTATCTCTGGAAAATTACTGGAAATACCTTGCCCTTCTTAAAGAGTACTGCATAAAAGGTGCTGTCCGTTGAATAACACAAAGAGAATAGCGATATTATCATTATTAACAGCTCTTACAGTAATTCTGGCAAAACTCCTGGCCATAAATCTTCAGTTTATTAGGATAGGGGTTGAATTTATTTCTATAGCTTTCGGATCAATACTGTTCGGGCCTGCCTGGGGAGCTTTATCTGCTGTTATGGCAGATATACTTGGAGGGTTTCTGTTTCCCACAGGACCATATTCACCCCTAATAACCATTGTCGCTATGGCTAATGGCCTAATATACGGCTTCTTCCTATACAATAAGGAAATAACTGCAAAAAGAACCATAATAACTGTTCTGACGAAAGCACTTGTAAGTGACTTCCTGTTTATGAGTATCGCGCTTTATACCCTTTATAAAATACCTATTGACGAGTTATTAGTAGCAAGAAGCGTGAAGACAGCAGCAGTAATAATAATAGAGACTCTCATAATTTATTTCGTTCTAAGGCCTGTACGTAACATTCTGTATAAAAAAGGATGGGTTACACCGGATAACCAGCCCAGTGATATAACAAAAAAGGATTAGAAGGAGAATTTGTATGGATATAGGAATGGTCTCAAGAGGATTTCCAAATATCACACCGCAAGAGTGTGCAGATTACCTAAAGAAATTCGGCTTTAAAACAACTGAATTGTGTTTCATGTTCAGCAATATTAACACATGGCAATACAATGGTTATAAACCTATGGATGGTCTTACTGATGAACTTGCAGCAAGTATAGTAAAGACATTCAGGGATTACTCAATAGAAATAGTTTCAATAGGAGCATTTTCCTCTTTATTTGAACCTGACCCACAGAAACAGGAGGATAATTTTAAAGCATATGAAAGATACATTCAGATAGCTGCGAATAATGACATTAAATATGTATCTACTGAATCAGGATTCATTCCAGGAAGAAGAGGGATAAATGCTGATTCATACGAAAAAGATTTCGACTATTTTAAATCCAACATGATAAAGCTTTTAGATATCGCGAAAAGATATGGCATATCAATAGCTTTTGAACCCTGTATACTTGATTTCACACCTTCAGCAAAAAGAACGAGAGATTTGATTTGGCAATGCGAAAGAGATAATCTGAAAATATTACTTGACCCTGCAAACCTGTTTGCTAATTCTGATGAAGAAGATATGTTCAAATACCTTAAAGGATACGTAGCATATTTTCATGGCAAAGATAGGAAAGTAAATGATGCATATGGCAGAAATGTGGGAGAAGGCGATATAGACTGGGTAAAATTCCTGCGGCTATATAAAAAATACACACCCGACACCCCGTTCATACTGGAATACTGCAACAAGGACAACTGTGCAGCCGTAAAACAGAGAGTATTAGATTACGAAAAAATGATATAAGAAGCAACATGCGAAATAAGATGACATCAGACAAAAAAAGACAGTGGATAAATGCTATTTATATTTTCGTCTGCATTACAGTCATTTCTTTATTGGCCATAGATATATTTAGTAATTTAAGTAAGACAGACTCGAGAAAAGAACTTAAAAACAATATAACCGAACTTATGTATTTTAAAGATGCGAAAGAAGGCTCTGATTTCGATGAAATCAGGGTCTTTTTTGAATCAGAAAAATTTTACAAGAATAACAGCAATACTCTGGCAATAGGGCTTAATGCCAGTAAGTGGTGGATAGCAATTGATTTACAGGGGAGGTCTATTGAAAAGAATTCATACTTATCAATAAATAATCCTACAGTCGCATCAGTATCCATATTTGTCCCTGTGAAGCAAAATGATGTAACAGTTTATGAAAAACATGTATCTGGCTGGAGTTATTATTCAGAGGATGATGATATTGATTTTAATTATCCTGTCTTAAAATTAAGTAATGAACTAGATACTGATTCAGTTATTTATATAAATCTATATTCGCCTTTTACTCAGAACTATAACATAGGTATATGGAATACAGAGGATATGAGATATATTATGAACCACAGTGTGATGAATCTATTTAACTAAAGCGCTTGGAATATACAGAAAAGGTACGCAATCAGTTACTGTATTCAAAGATCTTTCAGCAAATGACAGTTTCTCTGATGCAATAGCTGCCGCATATGAGTATGGGATAATAAAAGGATATGAGGATAATACACTCAGGCTTAACGAGAAGATTACCAGACAGGAAGCAATGATAATCTGCTACCGGGCAATGAATGTGGTTCAGGCTGAATATATTAGAACTGAGAAAGTTGAAACATTCGCTGACAAGAAGAACATTTCATTATGGGCATATGATGAGGTATCTGCAGTAGTCGATTACGGGATATTCGTAGGAAATGATAAGAATATGCTTCTGCCAGGCGCGAATTTCAAGTATTCAGAAGCCGCAACTGCTGTAAGGAATCTTCTAATGAGTGCAGGACTGATAAATAAGTAAGATTAAAAAAGCCAGAAGAGATTATAAATTCACTAAATATCGGAGTAGTCAGGTAAGTATTACCGGCTATTCCGATGTTTTTTCTGTCTGCTTCACCCTATAAACAGTATCGGAATATATCCTGTAATCATATGGGAATTACTTGTAGCTTCAATAATCAGCCGGTTTATATGAACCGTCTGCTCTCCTGCGATTACATCTGCTTCCCATGTCTCATACATGTTAAGCGCTGCTCCTCGAGATTCCAACATGACGGCATGATTACCTTCAAGCTTCCAGCCTTCTGGCAGGATAAAACGGAATGATATATTCTGACTCTGTTGGGTTTTGTTAAAGTATGTAATCCCGACCTTCTTCGTTTCAAAGGGTTTTATTTCAGGAGAATCTATAAATTCCACTCTTGCAAGAGCATACATCAGATCTATGTCATATGAATATCCGATTCGGTTGCAGAGGGTTTCTGCATAATTTCTGTTCTTTAATTCTTCCAGCTGGCATTCTTCATATTGGTCAGAGGAATCGGTAAACTCCATCTGTATATTATTGGCAGCAAATACTCCAGGAATCAAACGGACTGTACGTTCAGTGAGCTCTTTGCAATCATTTGGGCAGCCTGGCCATCCATAGATAAATGCAGCTTTATTTACAGCCATGGTAATGATTTTTTCACCTATGTACTCTCGCCAGTCTGCTGGAATGCCAGCCGTGCCATGGAGGATGCCCAGTAAAGAGCCAACAGTAGCTCCAGTGCAATCGGTATCATCTCCACAATTTATTGCATATATAATGCTTTGTTTGAAATCTTTGTTTCCATATAAAAGGCCCAAT
>JBAZFL010000165.1:0-4731 GCA_041653455.1 Clostridia bacterium | reverse complement strand
CATATATCCGGCGATATTTCCTTAAAAACCGAGATTAAAGTCCGAAATATGGCGGGTTTTAATATCTGTTTTTCAAGTGGAATATCTCCGGAAAAAGAATATAAGGAGATACATAATGTACGAAAATCACAAAAAACATGTTATTAACTATGCGGGCAAAGAAGTAATCATAGAAACTGGCAAGTATGCCCAACTTGCTAACGGCTCATGCCTGGTAAGGTATGGAGACACAGTAGTCCTTTCAACAATTACTGCCTCGAAAGAACCAAAACCAGGAATAGATTTTTTTCCTCTAAGTATTGATTACGAAGAAAAAATGTATTCCATAGGCCGTATTCCAGGAAGCAGAAACAGAAGAGAAGGAAAACCTTCTGATGCGGCTATTTTAGTGTCAAGAGTAATTGACAGGCCAATGAGACCTCTTTTTCCTCATGACCTTAGAAACGATGTAGTCATAATCTGTACAGCACTTTCTGTTGAACAGGATAATCAGCCTCAGCTTGCTGCAATGCTTGGAGCTTCAATAGCGACATGCATATCAGACATACCTTTTAACGGTCCAGTCGCTGCAGTAGCAGTAGGTCTTGTTGACGGTAAGGTAATATTAAATCCTGATGCAGCACAAAGAGCAATATCAGATATGTATGTAACTCTTGCAGGAACAAAAGAAAAGATATGCATGATAGAAGCTGAAGCTAAACAAGTGCCTGATGATGTCATGTATAATGCTTTAATAGCAGGACATAATGAAATTAAATCAGTCTGCGAGCAGATTGAAAAGATTTCAGCTGAGATAGGAAAAGAGAAATTTTCTTATGAGTCTTCTGCCGTACCTTCTGAAGTATATGCTGAAGTGGAAAGTATTGCTCATGAGCAAATGAAAGAAGCTGTTCTCGCAGTTGACAAAACAGTGAGAGATACAAAAATATCAGAACTGGCGGTAAAAGTAAAAGAGCAGATAGGCGAAAAATATTCTGATAAACCAAGCTACATAGCTGATTCGTTATATAAACTTGAGAAGAAGGTAGTAAGGAATTATCTTCTTTATGACAAGAAAAGAGTAGATGGAAGGAAGCTTGATGAAATCAGGCCTTTATTCAGTGAAGTCGGAGTGCTCCCGAGAACACATGGTTCAGCTATGTTCCAGAGGGGACAGACGCAGGTGCTAACAAGCGTAACGCTTGGCGGAATGAGAGAAGTATTACCTCTTGAAATACTTGATGAAGCAGAAACAGAGGACAGATACATCCATCATTATAACTTCCCTGCATACTCAGTTGGAGAGGCAAAAACATCAAGAGGGCCAGGCAGAAGAGAAATAGGCCATGGCGCACTTGCGCAAAAAGCTCTGGAAGGAGTAATTCCTACTGAAGAGGATTTTCCATATGCAATTAGAGTGGTATCTGACGTATTAATGTCAAACGGCTCTACAAGCCAAGGATCAGTATGTGGAAGCACATTAGCTTTAATGGATGCGGGAGTACCGATTCTTGCTCCTGTAGCAGGAATATCCTGCGGATTAGTTACTGATGATGAAGACCCATCGATATTTGAAATGATGATGGATATTCAGGGAATAGAGGATTTCTTTGGTGACATGGACTTTAAAGTTGCAGGAACCCATAACGGCATAACAGCTATACAGGTAGATATTAAGGTTGACGGATTGACTCCTGAAATTATAAAAAGAGCATTTGAGATTACAAGAAAAGGTAGATTATATATACTTGATGAAGTCATGCTCAAAGTTATTGACAAACCAAGACCAGAGCTTTCACCATATGCTCCAAAGATAATAACTATGACTATCAATCCGGAAAAGATAAAAGACGTAATCGGAACAGGTGGAAAGGTTATCAACAAGATAATAGATATGACTGGAGTCAAGATTGATATTAATGATGACGGAACCGTATATATTCTTACTGTAGATCAGGAATCTGGAGATAAAGCTGTATCCATGATAAATGGTATAGTTAATGATCTTGAAGCGGGAATGATTTTTACGGATGCTACTGTTACGAGGCTTATGGAATTTGGTGCATTCGTTGAGCTTGTTCCTGGAAAAGAAGGACTTGTCCATATATCCCAGTTATCAAATGAGCGAGTTAACAAAGTAAGCGATGTTTTATCTGTTGGAGATAAGATTGATGTCAAGGTAGTAGAGATAGACAGGCAGGGAAGGGTAAACCTTTCGAGAAAAGCCTTGTTATCCAAGTAAAGCAAATGCCCGGGTAACACCGGGCTTTTTTAATGACAATAAAATGATTGAGATAAAAAGGTTAACAAATAACACAAGAGTGATTTTTGAACATATGCCAGCAAACGATATAATCAGTATAGGTATATTCGTAAAAGCTGGAAGCAATTATGAAAGTGAGGAGAACAAGGGAATATCTCACTTTATTGAGCATATGGCTTTTAAAGGAACAAATAAAAAAAGCGCTAAGGATATTGCAGTAATATCAGACCGGATAGGCGGAATGTTAAATGCATATACTGGGAAGGATATGACATGCTTCTATATAAAAACCACTTCTGATAATGTCAATACCGCTTTGGAACTTATGTCGGATATGCTTTTAAATTCCAGTTTTGAACCGGACATGATAGAAAATGAAAAAAAAGTCGTAATCGAAGAAATTGCGATGTATGAAGATTCACCTGAGGATTATGTGCACGACCGTCTTGAAGAGCAGATGTGGGAAGGTAACCCATTGTCATATCCGATTCTAGGCTCTGTTGACACTGTAATGAGTTTTACTGCTGACAAAATGAAAAGCTATATGGAAGAATTTTATGTGTCTTCAAATACAGTAATTTCTATTTCAGGATCATTCGAACAGCAGACGATGCTAGATATGCTTGAGCAATACTTCAAAGATTACAGATATGGTGAATGCATAAAAGCAAATAGCGGTCCTTTAGCTGTTTTCAGGCCAGTTAAAATAGTCAAGACAAAAAAAATCGAACAGGCATATCTCTCAATGGCTTTTGAAGGAGCTCTGCATGATTCTGATGAAAGGTATCCATTTGCAGTACTCTCTGGAGCCTTAGGCCAGAGCATGTCATCAAGACTTTTTCAGATTTTAAGAGAAGAGAAAGCATTGGTATATAATATCGGTTCCTCCAACGAATTTTACCAGACTGGCGGAATACTTAATATTTATGCTGGATGTAATCCTGAAAGATTTGATATGATGATGGACAGTATTCAACAAATAGTCGAAGATATAGCAGAAAACGGGTTAGATGATGATGAAGTAATTAGAGCCCGTGATCAGATAAGATGTTCGATGCTTCTTGGAATGGAAACTACAGATTCGAGGATGATGTCAAACGGCCGTAATCTATTATTGAGAGGCAGACCTATTACAAGAGAAGAAGCAATTCAAAAAACTGAAGAAGTTACAAAGGAGGATGTCCTGACAATAATCAGCAAATATATTGACTGGAAACGTAAAGCTGTATCAGTCCTTCGTCCTGTAAAAGCAAGAAAGAAAAACTAAAATATCATATCTTCAATAACATCTTTTGCAGTAATGGCAGTAACATCGTAATCTGCCATTTTTTCAAGTATATATAAAGCTTCTTCTTCTTTTTAGTAACATCATTTACTGAACATGAATCTGTTATTTGACCGTTTTCTTTAGTGTCGACTTTAATTCCATATGTTTTTTCAGGGTTTCTGATTGTAAACTCTTCAATTAAAAAATATTCAATATTCAGAATATGTTTCTTTTCATCAATAACCCTGCTGCGACGTTTAAGTGTATAAGTTGACATGATTGTACCTCCATATAATAAGAGGATATGTTATTAATCTGTACTAATGAATAGACAAAAATAAAAAAAGGAAATTAAGAAAGCATGTCGAATAATATATCAGGAGGAAGAATGCCAGATCGTTATATTTATCCTGAACCATTAATAGAGGAGATAATATCCAAAAATGATATAGTGGATACTATTTCGAAATATGTAAAAATAGAAAGAAAGGGAAAAGACTATTTTGGCATATGTCCTTTTCATAAGGAAAAAACTCCTTCCTTCTCAGTAGTACCTGCAAAACAGATATATTACTGTTTCGGATGCAATAAAGGCGGCAATGTTATAAACTTCATCAAAGATATTGAAAATCTGGATTATTCTGAAGCAGTCAGACTTTTAGCTGAAAGAGCCAATATACTTATACCTGAAAAAAACAGCTATGTTGATGAAGCTGTACTGAAAAAAGAAAAACGCACATTCGAAATGAATAGTACAGCTGCTAGATTCTTTTATGATAATGTAAAATCACAGAAAAATCATCAAGCTATTGCATATCTGGAAAAGAGAAAGATAAAAGGCGAGACAATATCTTCGTTTGGAATAGGCTATGCTCCAAAGGAATGGTCTGTACTGTCGGAATATTTAAAGTCCAAAGGATTCAGTGAAGACGAGATAGTGGAAGCTGGGTTAGGCTCCTTTTCAAAACATGGCATAATTGACAAATTCAGAAACAGAATTATGTTCCCGATAATCGATGTTCGAAACAGGGTCATTGGATTTGGAGGCAGGGCTTTGGATGAAAACGATGTCAAATATATGAATTCTCCTGAAACCTGTGTATATAAAAAAAATAAAAGCCTTTTTGCTATGAACTTTGCAAAAAACAGTAAAGAGAACTATGTGATTATTGTTGAAGGTTATATGGATTGTATAAGTCTTCATCAGGCAGGATTTACAAAT
>JBAZFL010000164.1:0-4738 GCA_041653455.1 Clostridia bacterium | reverse complement strand
ATAGTTTTTTTGCGAAGAGTCAAAAGAGGAACAGCCAATGAAAGTTATGGCATTGAAGTAGCGAGACTGGCAGGAGTTCCAGAGCAGCTGATAGTAAGAGCAGGTGAGTTTCTTAAAGAATTAGAAAAAAATGAGAATAAAAAATCACGTATAAAGAAAAAGGAATCATACATGGAAGGACAGGTCGGAATTCTGGAATTCAATAAGCAGGATAACGGGTATAAAGAAATTTTGGAAACATTAAGAAAATGTGATATCCAGAAAATAACTCCATTAGAAGCTTTAAATATACTTTATGAGCTGAAACAAAAGGTTTGAGGAATTATTAAATGAGCGGTAAAATAATTATATTAGATGAATTCACATCAAATCAGATAGCTGCAGGTGAAGTTGTTGAGAGACCTGCTTCAGTTCTTAAAGAACTTATTGAAAATTCTTTAGATGCAGGAGCAGACAGAATTGAAATCGAAATTAAAAATGGCGGTATAGCATACATAAAGGTATCAGATAATGGAAAAGGAATAGACCAGGATGATATTCCCATGGCCTTGGAAAGACATGGTACAAGCAAAATTCGTCAGATCTCAGATTTAAACAATATCTCTACCATGGGATTTCGTGGAGAAGCATTACCAAGTATTGCATCAGTTTCAAATATAACTATTACTTCAAAAACTGCAGATAAGGAATTTGCAGTAAAAGCAGTATATGAAGCTTTACAGCCTATAAGTATTTCAAAGGTATCAAGATCTACAGGTACTACTGTGGAAGTAAAAAATCTATTCTTCAATACTCCAGCAAGATATAAATTCTTAAAAGGGGATGTGCAGGAAACCAGATACTGCATAGATATTGTATTAAGACTTGCTTTAACGAATGTTCAAACTGCATTTATAATGGTTTCCAACAATGAGGAAGTAATAAGAACAAATGGAGATAATGAGCTTATAAACTGCATATATGGTATATATGGCAGAGATATTGCGAAAGATATAATAAGAGTTGACGCAAAATCTGACGATTTCAATGTATGTGGATATATAGGAAAACCTTTTACATCAAGAGGTAACAGACAACATCAGAGCTTATATGTAAACAATAGATATGTAAAATATCCTGAACTAAATGTATCCATTGAAAGAGCATATGAAACACGGATAATGAAAGGTAAGTTTCCATTTTATGTATTGAAATTAGAAATACCAGCAGAAAATGTTGATGTGAATGTACATCCAGCGAAGACTGAAGTTAAGATATCCAATATTAATGAAATTTTCGGAAAACTGAATTTTATTATTAAGGAAGCTCTTGATAAAGAACAGGAGGTTTTGGTACCTTCAGTAATAAAGCCAACATTTATTAAGTCTGATATTAAGTATGAAGATAAAGATGCAATAATCAGTTTCAATGACCAGCTGTTTAAATTCTCGAAAGAATTGCATTCGATACCGAATATTAATGAGACTAAAACGGAATACAGACAGGAGAAAGTTGTAATAACAAGACAAAAAGAGAGCATTAATGAGAATACAGATGTAGTTGATATTGAGCCATACAGAATTGCTGGACAAATTCTCGATACATTTATAATTGTTGATAAATTCGATTATATATATATAATAGATCAGCATGCAGCACATGAAAAGATAATTTTTGAATCTTTAAAAGAACAGTATGATAAGAATAATGTTATATCACAACAATTGATGATACCAATAGAGGTTGTAATTACAAGCGAGGAAATGTTATTTGTAACACAGAATTCCAATCTTATTAAATCTATTGGGTTTGACTACTCAGATTTTGGAAAAAATTCTATTTTGATAAGAGAAATTCCTTCTACAATAGACGAATGTGACATCAAAGATGTATTCAATACAATACTTGATGATATGATGAATGATAAAAAAGATAGAGTTTATACAGCTTTATATTCTTTGGCTTGTAAAGCTGCAGTGAAAGCTAATAAAAAAGTAGATGAAAAACAGATGCAATATTTGTATGAGAGCTTAATCAAACTTAAAAATCCTTTTACCTGTCCTCACGGAAGACCGACAATGATAAAAATGACGAGATATGATATGGATAAACTATTTAAAAGGATAATTTGATGAACAAGGCAATAATCATCACAGGTCCAACAGCATCAGGAAAATCAGCAATTTCAATCAAACTTGCAAAGAAAATTAATGGAGAAATCCTTTCTGCAGATTCTATGCAGATTTACAAAATGATGGATATTGGAACGGCAAAACCAGATAAAAATGAAATGAGCCATATCAAACATCATATGATAGATATATGCGGTATCGAACAAGAATATTCTGTTGCTCAATACAAAAAGGATGTAATTGAATGTATAAAAGATATTGTAGACAGAAAGAAAACACCTATAATTACTGGAGGTACCGGACTGTACATAGATTCTTTGTTTTTAAATATCTCTTTTAAAGTTGAAAAATCTAGTATGAAAAACTATTATGAGGATTATCTATGTAAAAATGGTAAAGAAGCATTATATGAGCTTCTTTACAAGAGAGATAATCAGGCTGCTTTATCAACACATCCAAACAATACGAAAAGAGTTATTAGATATCTTGATATTTTAAGTTCCTTCGACGGAACATTAGATGAATATAAGGAAAAATCTTTAGAAAACAAAAGTGAGAATAAGTATTTTACTTTTATAATCGATATGCCAAGAGAATTGCTTTATCAAAGAATTAATGAAAGAGTAGATATAATGCTGAAAAATGGACTTGTTAAAGAAGTTACTGATATTATTAAAAGCGGATATAACATATCAAGCAATGCATTATCAGCTATAGGTTACAAGGAAGTAATAAAGTATTTGAGAGGGTATTGCACATATGAAGAAATGGTTTCGATTCTTAAGCAAAATACAAGAAATTACGCTAAAAGACAGATAACTTGGTTCAAAAAATATAAAGATGCTAAACTTATAGATGCAAGTAAATTCAAGGATGCTGATGAAATTGCATGTTATATAAGATCTGAATTAGTTGAAAATCCTGAATACGCCAAAGACTTTACCTAAAATCTGAAGATCCTTATAAACATAAATAGGACTGTAATTAATATTTTCAGGCTGTAATCTAATACGGTCACGTTCACGGTAAAATGTTTTAACAGTAGTTTCATTATCTATTAGCGCAACGACAATATCCTTATCATAAGCTACTTCCTGTTTTTTTACCAAGATCAGGTCGTTATCGTGTATGCCAGCATCAATCATGCTATCGCCTTTAACTTTGAGCATAAAAGTAACTCCGCTTCTTAGATATGATTCTGGTACTGGAAAATACTCTACAATATTCTCTACAGCAAGAATGGGAGTTCCAGCAGCAACACTACCAATTACCGGTATTTCAACTACAGGAACAGCTTCTTGTTTTGACAAAGTCAGTGAACGCGATATGGAGTCATTTTTTTCAATATACCCTAATCTCTTCAATTTGTTTATATAGGAATGGGCTGTTGATGTTGAAGGGATATTTAAGTCTTTACATATATCTCTTACTGATGGGGCATAGCCTTTTTCTCGGATGAAATCCCTTATATACTCATAAGTCTGTTCCTCTCTGATTGATAAATAATCTTTCATTATTAACGCCTCCATTACATTTATATTCATTATAACATAAAACATTAGTTCGTGTAAACAAATGTTTGCCTGTGGTTCTTTACTTATGTCTTTTTTGTTTACTTGAAACAGATATTATGCAATGATATAATTGAAAAAATGAAAGGAAGCAATTATGAAAAAAACGATTCTCTCTTTAAACTGCGGCAGCTCATCACTAAAGTATAATATATTTAATATCAATGACGATATGACTGTTACTCCAATATTAAATGGTATTGCAGAGGAAATAGGCAATATTCGTAGAAGCTCAATGAGATTTTCATATAATGAGAGTAAAAATAAATATCCTATTTCGCTAGAAACTCATGAGGATGCATTAACGGAAATGTTTGAGGTTTTTTCCAGAAATGGAATTGAAAAAGAAAGCATATGTGCTGTAGGTCATAGGATAGTGCATGGAGGTCCGATATATTCAAAAAGCACTCTTATAACCCCTGAAGTAAAAGAGCATATTAAAGCCTTATTCTCTGTTGCGCCATTACATAATCCTCAGAACTACATCGGAGTAGAAGTTACGGAAAAATTGCTTCCTGGTATTCCTAATGTCGCTGTATTTGATACAGCATTCCACGGGACCATGGGATATGAAGCCTTCAGATATGCAATTCCAGCAAAATGGTATAATGATTTCCTAGTAAGAAGATATGGATTTCATGGAACAAGCCATTTATATGTTTCAAAAAGGGCAGCTGTATTATGCAAAACTCCATATGATCAATTTACTTGTATAACAGCTCATCTAGGCAATGGCTCAAGCATTACAAAAGTCGAGAATGGAAAGAGCCGTGATACCTCAATGGGATTTACTCCGCTTGAAGGAGTAATAATGGGAACAAGATGCGGGGATATAGATCCAGCTATAATTGCTCATGTAGCTACCATGTATTCAGAAGAAGGTATGGATAAATGTGATGCTTACGAAAAGACAACAAAAATGCTTAATAAGGATAGTGGTTTAAAAGGGCTTGCAGGAACAAATTTGATGCAGGATATAAGAGCGAAAGCACTTGAAGGCGACATGGAAAGCATGCAGATTGTTGATATCTACTGTTACAGGATAGCAAAGTATAT
>JBAZFL010000163.1:0-4744 GCA_041653455.1 Clostridia bacterium | reverse complement strand
TGTAATGAATCTTGTACATGAGGATCTGGAGCCAAAAACATTTACAATGCCTACTTCAGGTATAGTTAAAAAGGATATATGCATATACTCTGGAAAGCTTGTATCTCCATTCTGCACATCAGATCCGCGTGGCACAAGAACGGTAGTATCTGAGTATTTCATAGAAGGTACAGAACCTAAGGAAATGTGTGATACTCATCAGGAAGTAGTAGTTTGCTCATACCCTGAAAACAAGGATGAGTATGGACGTTTTTACCTTGCAAGCGATGACTGTCCTAGTAATTACGTTTGGGCTATGGTGCGAATTGTAAGGCCTGACGGAGCATTCAAAAAGGTAAATGAGGAAACATTCTCTGTCACTGTTGAAGGAAAAGTTATATGGCAGTTTGAAAGAGTCCCATATGATGTAGTTTATGAAGTGGATATGACCGCTATCTGCCCGTTGCATTCTGATAATCCTGAGGAAGATCCTGAGACGCCGGAACCCAGTCCATCGCCAACTGCAAGCGAAGAGCCGGACAGTCCGGATATACCATAGATAATAACTATATTTACTTATCCGAATTATCCAACTTATTTAATTAATATATTTCTATAGGCAGAAGATTTACCTTATCTCTTGCAGCTACTATATTAATCCTTAGAAAGTCTGTCTTTTTATTTATCACGCATATTTTCTTGTGTCCTATAGTATTACCTTCGTATCTTGGCCGGATTTTGTCTTTTGATGTGCTTATAAGAAAAGTCTCTACCCGTTGCCCTTTTGAAATATCTTCCTTCAATACTACATACTTAACAAACTTTTCTTCGTTAAAGGTAATATCGATACATTTTTGAGTTTTAGCAGAAGTCTCAATCTCATGGATTAATGCCTCCTTAGATATGTCAATTGAAAATTCTTTTTTTATCAGATCACCCAGTTCCTTGCATCTGTTAACGTCCTTCTCATCAAATAATCCATCTCGGTTAGGTGGGATATTCAGGTTCAGACAAGCATTTGCTCCAACTGTGTTAATATATGTAGAGAAAAGCCTTTCAAGAGAATGCGGTTCTTCCTTTTCATGATAAAACCAGCCTTTACGAATAGACATGTCATATTCAGAGGGGCAGAAACAGAGGCCCTTTGAGTATTTTATATTCGAAAAATTCCCGATGTTCTGATCCCGGTTGAAAAGGTAATCCAAGTCTCCGTCATCTAGGCTTCCATTAGTCTGAATATCAGCATATTTCACAAGTTCAGAAGGTACTACAGCCCATTCTGAGACTCTTGGGGAACCTGCCTCATTTCCGCACCATCTCACATCAGGACCCTTATCATTGAAAATTGTAGCATTTGGCTGATATTTGCGGATAAGCTCTATGTAACCTTTAAAATCATATTCCTGTTTTTTCCCATCAGGTCCTTCTCCGCATGCATTATCGAACCATACATGGAAAATTGGACCATATCCGGTAAGAAGCTCTGTCAATTGGGATTTGAAATAGTCATTGTATTTTTCTGTGCCGTAGTATTTAGAATTCCTATCCCATGGAGAAAGATAGAAGCCAAACTTAATTCCGCCTTTTTCACAAGCTTTTGCAGCTTCCATAACTATGTCACCTTTACCTTGTCTATATGGGCTGTTCTTTATACTGTGCTCTGTGAATCTGCTTGGCCATAAGCAGAATCCGTCATGATGTTTGGCAGTTAAAATCATGCCTTTCATTCCAGCCGACTTTATAGTTTCAACCCACTGGTCGCAGTCGAGTTTATCTGGGTTGAATATAGATGGGTCTTCTTTTCCAGTTCCCCATTCCAAATCTGTGTAAGTATTGACAGTAAAATGAACGAAAGCATAGAATTCCATGTCAAACCATTTATGCTGCCGCTCAGATGGAATCACATTTGATGCATTTTTCATAAATTGCGAGTAGTCCATCACAAAACCTCCGATTAGTATCTGATTTCACTATTGTACCACTTATTTGCAGATATGAATGTTCTAAATAATATACTTGCTCCTTCATTCATTTTAAATTAGTAGCGCATATTATTAGTGAATAATATTCATCTTGAATGAATAATATCCAATAATAATATGATTATTAAAGAAATTTAATATTTAGTATTGACTATTTATGCATAAGAGTGTATATTTATGAAAATTACTTTTGGAGGGCAGGACATATTTATGAAAAAGGTTATAGCAATCATCTTAACAACAATTCTAACAATGGCAATGCTGGCAGGATGTACCCCAGTTGCGCCAAATACAGTGTTTTCCATTGACGATCTTCCTGGAAAAGTCATAGGAGTACAGCTTGGAACTACAGGAGACATATATGCTTCTGATTATGAAGAAGAAGGATCTGTATTGGAAAGATTTAACAAAGGCGCAGATGCGGTTCAGGCACTTAAGCAAGGCAAAGTAGACTGTGTAATAATTGACAGCGAGCCTGCTAAAGCATTTGTGGATAAAAACAAGGATCTTATGATACTTGATGAGCCATTCGAATTAGAGGAATATGCAATGTGTATTGCAAAATCAAATTCGGAATTAAAGGACAAAATTAACGGTGCAATAGCGCAGTTAAAATCTGATGGGACTTTGGAATCAATCATATCTAACTACATAGGAGATGAAACAAAAGGAAAGACTCCTTATGTCTCTAACAATACAGATTACAGTAATGGAAAACTTAAGATGGCTACAAATGCCCAGTTCGAACCATATGAATATATCGAGGGTGGAAAAATCACTGGAATAGATGCTGATCTTGCTCAGGCAGTAGCTGATATCCTAAAGATGGAACTTGTAATAGAAGATATGGATTTTGACGCAATAATAGCTGCAGTACAGTCAGGAAAGGCTGATATAGGAGTCGCAGGAATGACAGTTACAGAAGACCGTCTTGTCAGTGTAGACTTTACAGATTCCTACACAACAGCAACACAGGTCATAATAGTAAGAGTTAAATAGTATAATGATTTTGCAGCAACAAAGCCCATAAGGCATACCCTTTGGGCTTTTGTGCTGTTTAATTTATATTAAGCAATAAAGAAGGTAATAATGAAAGAATACTTAACGAAGCTGGCAGAAGAATTCATGATAAGCTTCAGGCACAACTTCATAGCAGACGACAGATGGCAGTACCTAACAAAAGGCCTCATGGTCACACTGCAGATAACATTCTTTGCAGCTATAATAGGAATTATTCTGGGATTTGTAATAGCTGTCATACGAACTACATATGAAAAAACAAAAAAGCTTAAAGTGCTTAATGCTATATGCAAGATATATATTACGATTATAAGGGGGACACCTGTAGTCTTGCAGCTTTTAATTATCTATTATGTAGTATTTGCAACTGTTGCAGTAGACAAGGTACTGGCTGCAGTAGTGGCTTTTGGTCTCAATTCGGCGGCATATGTCGCTGAGATTGTACGTTCAGGGATAATGAGTGTGGACCCTGGGCAGATGGAAGCAGGAAGATCTCTTGGATTCACATATGGGAAGACTATGTGGCATATCGTATTACCACAGGCCTTCAAGAACATTCTTCCAGCTCTTGGAAATGAGTTTATTGTTCTTTTAAAGGAAACATCAGTATCAGGATACATTGCTTTAGCGGATCTGACAAAAGGCGGAGAATACATAAGAAGCAGAACATATGACGCATTCATGCCGTTAATTGCAGTAGCTTTAATATATCTTGGCATAGTCATGTTCCTTACTTACCTTGTAAATAAACTTGAGAGGAGGCTTAGTAAAAGTGATAGAGGTTAAAAAGCTTTACAAAAGTTTCGGACCCAAGGGTTCTTTGGAAGTTTTAAAAGGTATAGATCAGACAATACATAAAGGTGAAAAAGTTGTAATTGTAGGACCGTCAGGAAGCGGTAAGAGCACTTTTTTACGTTGTCTTAATATGTTGGAGACGCCGACAGCTGGTGAGATATTTATTGATAATGAGATGATTAATGGAAAAAAATGTGATGTCAACAAGCTTAGAATGAAAATGGGTATGGTATTTCAGCACTTTAACCTTTTTCCGCATCTTACAATAATGCAGAATATTACATTAGGACCTATCAAATTAAAAAACAAAACAAAAAAACAAGCTGAGGATCAAGCACTGGAATTATTGAAAAGAATCGGGCTTTCAGATAAAGCATACGCTTATCCGTCACAGCTGTCAGGCGGACAGAAACAGCGTGTAGCCATAATACGTGCACTGGCAATGGAACCTGAGGTAATGCTCTTTGATGAACCTACATCAGCTCTGGACCCGGAAATGGTGGGAGAGGTTCTGGATCTAATGAGAAAACTTGCAAAAGAAGGAATGACAATGGTAGTAGTTACTCATGAGATGGGTTTTGCAAAAGAAGTTGGCACCAGGATTCTTTTTATGGATGAAGGTATGATAGTAGAGGAAAATGAACCAAAAGAATTCTTTTCAAATCCTATAAATCAAAGGACTAAAGACTTCCTTTCCAAGATACTACAGTAATAACTGTCTATCCACTGTTCATGTGAGATTACCGCTTTCCATATCATCCTTGATGAAATATATAAGTGTGATGAGGCTGTATTTTTGCTTTTTGACGGGTAAAATTTGCTGACTGCATTAAATATCCAGGATAAACTTGCAGTTATCTTTATTAACATTATTTTTATACCAATTTATTGGCATTACCTGTCTTGGTTAATATGATATGTCAATATCAATAAATTTCGTCTAAAGTAACGAATTGTGCTGTTGATGT
>JBAZFL010000162.1:0-4763 GCA_041653455.1 Clostridia bacterium | reverse complement strand
TTAGCATTTGCATATCATTTATATTTATGAAGTAGCTCCATCATAAGCATGAAATTTTTAATTGGAGTGGTTGGTGAAACAAGATTGGAACACCCGACAATAGCTCCTGACAATTCTTTTGCAGCAAATACTGCTTCAGTTACTTCTGTTCTGACATCCTCTTCACTTCTTTTATCCAGCGTTGATGCCGCTATACCTCCGACTACGGTTATATTAGGATATCTTGTCCTTATTGACCGAATATCCATTCCGCAGGAACAATCAGCTTCATAGTGTGCATCTATTCCTGTATCGATATAGAATGAATCTGCAACATCCCAGAAATAACCATCTGAACCAAATGTATGATACAATCCGTATTCATGGCACTTTTCCGATATTCTTCTTAACCTGGGCACCATTAAGCTCTTAAATATTTCATTTGAATATATTAAGCCTCTGTTGCATGCACAGTCCCCTCCGCCGTAAATTATCTTAGCTCCTATGGATGCTGCTAAGGGAATATTCATTATTGCTCTTTGCGTAAGAGCTTCAAGATATCTTTCTACCAGATCCGGTCTTACAGCTACCGCTTCATACCACACTGGTCTTGTATTAGGTATAGCTAGCGCTACACCAGAAGTATATGTGGCTCTTTTTTTGTTGAAGTAATCCATAGTATCAAGATAATCCTTATGCATAGTCAGCTTTGGTGAATATCTTTTGTTGTATTCTTCTTGTGCAGTAACTTCTTCCTCAAGATGATCCGGATCTTCTACTTCCCTTTTTGTATCTTCAATACAGGCAAAGAGCTCATATTCATCAAAATACCTCATAATCCAGTATGTTCCGTCTTCTCTTTCATAATAAAAAGTAGTATCATCAAGCATTTTAGACGGTTTATACTGATATCTCCAGTATGATGGCCTGACATAGTCAAAATCCATTGCTTCAGCCCAATCAAATGCATCCTGCCTGGATTTTTCCACAAATTCCTTATGGGCTTCTTCTCCTTGAAATCTTGCCAGGCTTTCCCTATAATGCTGTATACCGCCTCCAACATACATTGTCCTTCCCATTGCAAGCGATGCGATTCTGGATGAAACAGATCCGCAATAGATAGGAACATGATCGCTTTTCAATTTACCGTATGCAGCCATTACACGTTCATATGAGTTCATGGGTTCTCCAAACTTTATTTTGTTATATCAAGATTTATCTTACCGTCTTTTATCTCAATAATCCTGTCGGCTTTTTCAGCTATCCTTCTGTCGTGGGTTATTACAATAAATGTCGTCTTATATTCAAGATTAATATCTCTTAGAAGATCATATATAGTCTCTGTAGAATCAGAATCCAGATTACCAGTCGGTTCATCTGCAAGTATCATCTTAGGATTATTCATAAGCGCTCTGGCTATTGCAGTTCTCTGCTGCTGCCCTCCAGACATTTTTGTTGAAGGATTGTTCATGACTTTTTCCAGTCCTACAAGTTTCAGCCTTTCTTTAGCTCTATCAAGAACATCTTTAGTTACTGGCTTTTTCTGTATATTATATGGCATAAGCACATTCTCTAAAGCTGTGAATTCCGGAAGCAGATAATGAAATTGGAATACGAATCCTATAGTTTTATTTCTGTAGTCTGAAAGCTGATTGGCTGTCATGTCCTTTATATTGTTACCATCTATAAGCACTTCTCCTGATGTAGCGGTATCCAGTGTGCCGATAATATTCAATAAGGTGCTTTTCCCACTGCCGGACTGGCCGATTATAGAGTTAAAGGAACCAGCGTCAAAGGAAAGATTGATGTCATAAAGCACCTGAGTCTTTATATCTGTACCATATATCTTATTTACATTTTTTAATTCTAGTATTTTTCCCATTTTAATCCTCATTAATTGTTTCTTATAATATCTATCGCATTAAGCTTTGATGAACGTATTGCAGGCATTAAAGCTGCTAATACCGATGCAACAACAGCAATTATCCCTGATAGGGCGATAAATGAATAGCTTATGTATAAATCAACTACTGGCGTTCCGTCAGCATTTAACGCGAACTTGGTAAATGCGAATGAAAGACCGAGTCCGAACAGTATTCCCGTAATCGCTCCAAAGAATCCAAGTATTAAGCCCTCAAACAGGAATATGAAGCTTGTTGTGGAATTTCTGATTCCCATGGCTTTCAAGATACCTATCTGTTTGGATTTCTGCAAAACTGTTATAGCCAGAATGCTTGCTATGCTTATTACTACTGATATTATTACAAATACCTGTATCATATAACTAGATATGCTCTGTCCCTCCAGTCCGCTCAGTAAAGATTCATTCTGCTCTTTCCAGTTAACGACCTTGTACCCTTCATTTCCGATAACATTCAATATTTTTCCGGCTATCTCATCTGTTGTGAATACTGCATCCTCATTGACCTGTATCTCAACTGATGTTATGACCTCACCCGCCTCAAAAACCTTCTGCGCATTATCAAGAGTGGTTATAGCCCAGTTTGTATTAATGCTGGAGACCTTAAGATCAAAAAATCCGACAACAGTGCTTTTAAATATTTTTCTGGTTTCTGTCCGGAAAATATCAACTTCTTCTCCGACCTCAATTCCATATTCACTCTTAAGATCGATACCAAGAAGTATTTCATTCTCATCTTTTGGCATACGTCCTTCAACAATACGGTTGGATATATCATAAATTCCGTCAGCCATGCTTTCAGGTTTATCTATATCAAATCCTCTTATTATTAAAGACTGATTTTTATCATCATATAATAAGAATGCCTGATTATCTAAAACAGGAGAAATCTTAGTAATATTTTCATCTGTTTTTACAATATCTGATATGAGCTTATCGTATTCATAAATATATCTCTCATCCTGATTGGATGAAACCGTTATCTGGGATGAATTACCTATTGTCTTCTCTACAAGACCCTTCTGTAACCCTTGTATCAATGAACCTATAAATATCTGTACAGATACACCTATAGCTATACCCAGTATTATGAGTATGGTTTGGCTTAAATTTGAAGAAAGAAATCTTCTTGCTATCCGTAATCCTAGTTTCATAAAGAGGATCCTTCCTTTCCAAGATTAATAATGTCTTCATAGGATCTGGCATAAACATCTGCACCGACCTGTTTTAGCTTGTTTTCCTCATCTCCCACAAAAGCATAACCTCCGACTACTATTTTAAGATTATAGCCAACTGCATTTTTAAGCTCCTCAACCATGCGCTTTGCAGCTACTAGATGGAAATAATTACTTACACTTATTGCTACAACTGAAGGATGTATCGTATGCACGGCATTATAGAAATCACGATATGGGGTATTGCTTCCTACAAATACTGTTTCATATCCGCTTATTGTAAAAAAGTCTGCAACCATCCTTGCGCCAAGATCATGATACTCATCAGGAGGACATAAAACTGCAGCAATTCCTTTATCAGTATTTTTCAATTGATCTCTTTTCTCAATAACATATGGGTATGCGCATTCGACTATAGTCCTTACTATACCTGTTTTTACGTGTTCCTTCCATATGCATATCTTCTTATCTTCCAGATCGCAATGAATATTATTTAAAAGAGGAGTAAGTATCCTGCTGTACAATGCAAGTACATCAATCTCTTTGGACTCCAGTTTTGACAGGATATATTTCACAGCTTTTTCCTTGTTTTCTTCATTGAAAAAAACTTTAAATTCTTCCAGGATCTTGTCCATGATCCCTCCTTCTGCCTAAAAGGCATATTATTTAACCTTCTAATCAATTATATCAATTAAAAATATTATTTAAAAGAAGCTTTATTAATATTTTATACTATTTAATTTATTTTATTAGTAATAAAGTCACAAAAAAAATGACTGGTCACTGTTCATTTCAATTGATAAAATTTAATTCTTTTTATCGAGGTACTCCCACTGGTCGTTACCTGTCTTCATGTATGTTCCAGCACCATTAAGCTGGTACTGTTCATAAAATGATTCGGTTCCTATGGAATTTACCTGAATCTCCACACCGTCACTTATAGTAACACTGTGAAGTTTACCGTTGCCTGCAAAAACATTTTCCCCAAGATACATAAGATTGGAAGGAAAGCTTATGGTTTCCATATTTATGCTTTCTGCAAAAGCATAGTTCTCTATTCTTGTCACTGTATCAGGGATATATGCAGTTTTAAGTGGACATTTATAGAATGCTTTTTCACTTATTATCATTGTTCCATGCGGTATATAGTATTCAGACCTTATGAATCCTACAGGGAAATACACCAGTTCCTTCTTTCCTATCTTAAACAATACTCCATTGAAGGATTCATAAACCCTGTTATCAATATCAACTTCAATCTTTGAAAGTGATTGACATTCTGTAAAAGCAGTCGGGCTGACATATGTTACTGATTTTGGAAGATAGATTTCTCTCAATGCAGAGCAGTTATAAAAAGCTTCATCCTTTAACTCAATTATTCCATCAGATACTTCTATGCTTATCATAGTTGCATTATCAGAAAAAGCCCTGTTTCCTATAGATTTTATCACTTTATTATCAATAGACCTTGGTATAACCAATTTTTTCGCATTTGTATCACAAGAAATAATTGTTTCATTTAATACTATGTAGTCTGCTTTTGTCTCGTGGGTTACTATAACATACAGCATAACAGCTGCGCATATTATAAATAGGATAAGGACTGCTGGTTTTAGATACTTCATTATATCTTCCTTTCATCCGTTAGATTATAACATAAATCAGGAATAAAAAAGAATAAGCCTTAA
>JBAZFL010000161.1:0-4770 GCA_041653455.1 Clostridia bacterium | reverse complement strand
AGTTCTTCTATCATATACTTTCCTGCGCATGCAGCATGGTAGGCAGAACCGCATGCGGTAATAGAAATCCTGCTTATATTTTCCAATAAGCTATCCGGGATATTTGAGTCTTCAAATGTTATTTGTCCTTTTTTAATTCGCGGTTCTATTGCAGATTTTATGGCTCTTGGCTGTTCCATAATTTCTTTTAGCATAAAGTGCTCATATCCGCCTTTTTCTGCAGCTTCCACATCCCATACTATTCTGGTTTTATCATGTATGACTGGTTCTCCAGTGCTATTGTATATTTTGATATTATTACTGGATATTTCTGCAAATTCACCTTCATCAATATATATGACATTCTTAGTTCTTTGGACAAGAGCAGTGACATCAGATGCGAAATAGTTTTCACATACGCCGACACCGATAATTAGAGGGCTGTTCAGCATGGCAGCAAACATCGTATCAGGATGATCTCTGCATATTACTCCTAATGCGTATGAACCTTCAAGCCTGGCAATTGTCTTCATGAGAGCTATCTTGAAATCCTTATCATAGTACATATCTAAAAGATGTACGATAACTTCTGTGTCAGTCTCGCTATTGAACTTATACCCTTTATCAACAAGCTCTTTTTTCAGATCCATATAATTTTCAATGATTCCGTTATGAACAACTGCGAATTTTTTATTATTGCTCACATGAGGATGCGCGTTTATATCATTTGGTGCTCCATGGGTAGCCCACCTTGTGTGCGCAATCCCAATAGTGCCATTTATGCTTTTACCGTTATCTGTCTTCTCGCATAAGTTTTTTATCTTGCCAGAAGCTTTTACCATATTTATTTCGTTATTATCTATAACTGCAATTCCTGCTGAATCATATCCTCTGTATTCAAGTTTCTTTAGACCTTCTATAAGTATCTGAGCTGCATGTTCGTTACCGACATAACCTACTATACCGCACATATTGCCTCCTATTAAAAACAAACTACAAAAAAGATTGTACATCGAACAAATATCCATGTCAAATAGGTATAGGTATTTTTTGTATTTTATTTGCCTGCAATCTATAATGAACTATTTTATATGAATTATTTATATGTTGAATGAATAAATATGGTAAATAATGGTATAATAAACGTCTACAAGGAGTTCATATGAAGAGAATCAGACTACAAATAGAATTGTCAGACAAAGAATTCGCTAATCGGTTATCACAGTATATTAAGATAAACGGATTGAATATATTTAACATTATTAATGATAAGCCAGATGCGGTACTGCATGATTGCATGAAGGATAATAATGATGAGTATATAATGCTTAATACTAATAATAAGGAAACCTCCATTTACAGATATCAATCAGCAGACAGAATCATGGGCTCTATAATGGAATGTATGGATGATATTGATGTTGTGCTGGATATGAAATTAAAATCTAATAATAAAACAATATTCGTAACTTCGGCTCATGGAGGAGCAGGCAAAACATATATATCTTCAGCGCTTGCAATATATCTAGCAAGAAAAGGTAAAAAAGTATTGCATATTAATCTTGATGGATTATGTGTAAATGACTCGCTTTTTGAATGCGATGATGAAAAAGACATATCCCTAATTATTTATTATGCTAACAAGAACATAGGCAATATAAATACATATATCGAAAGATACAAGAATTTCGATGCAGGAAAAAATGTGTATTTTATAAAGAGCATATATCCTTCTTTCGAAACATTGCTAAGTTTAAGTAGTGCAATGACATTTATTGAAAGTCTGAATTCGAATAGCTTGTATGACTATATCATATGTGATTGCCCGCTTTATCCAGTTGAGCATTATACTTTTATGATGAAAAACGCATTCAAGACACTTTTTGTTAAATGCAGAGGAAGCGAAAGGGAAGAGGAAGTCACAACATTTCTTAAAAAAAATGAAATCGATATATTATGCTTATGTAACATGATTAGATACACTGAAGGAATTTATATTCCAAAAGCAGAAGAAGACATAAAGTATAATCCGTCTTCTTTTTATGAATCTATTGAGCAGATTGCGTATGAATTGGAGAAAGGTAATGGAACAGGATTATAACGAAATTATTAAAAAATGTCTCGATGGAATATCAGGAAAAGAGGAAAGCGAGATTGAAAAAACTGTTACTGAGTACGTTTATGGTGTCAAGAATAAGGATATGCCAGATAAGCCAAAAGTAATAAAAGAGATAATGGACTCAATAACAGGGTATGGGATTTTACAGCCATTGATGGAAAAGGAAGGCATAACAGAAATAATGATTAATTCTGGTAAGATATTTTATGAGGAAAAAGGAATTATTCACAGATATGAAAAGAAATACTCAAAACAGGACATAGATAAGCTTATAACCATACTGTGCCGTAAAACTGACAGGACTATTAATATGGCTAATCCCATACTTGATGGCAGTATAGGTTATGATACACGAGTGAATATAATACTCGAACCCATAGCTAATAATGGCAGCAGTATTACAATCAGAAGATTCCCCAAAAAAAAGATAACGCATGAGGATATGATAAAAGAAGGTTTCTTTACACAAGAGATATCTTCATTTCTTGAGCATGCAGTTAAGAAAAAATTAAATATATTTATATGCGGAGGAGCTGGAAGCGGGAAAACAACACTTTTAAATGTTATGACAGGATTTATTCCAAATAGTGAAAGAGTCATCACGATTGAAGATTCTATGGAGCTTAAAATTGATCGAATTGATAATATAATACGCTTAACATGCAGAAATCCCAACAGTGAAGGACAAGGGGAGGTTGGAATAGACAATCTCATTCGCGCCAGTCTGAGAATGCGTCCTGACAGGATTATAGTCGGAGAAATAAGAGGCAAGGAAGCTTTGTACATGCTTCAAGCTATGAATACCGGGCACATAGGTTCAATATCTACCGGTCATGCTAATTCTTGCCAAGATGCATTTTCTAGGATTGAAACGATGGTACTTATGGAATGTGATATGCCGTTTATCTCTATTCAAAAACAGATATTTGATGCTATTGATATTGTGATCTCATTGCAAAGGATAAATGGGAGAAGGGTGCTTACAGAAATAACGCAGGTAATTGGGTTTGAAAAAGGGGAAATATCACTGAATTCTCTTTATAAATATGATATTGAAAAAGAAAGGCATATTAAAATCAATGATATGAGGAAAAGGAAAAATGAGATATGAATTTATTCGTAGAGCATTGGTAATAGGGTTCATATATGGAGTATGTGCATACTTGCTATATTTATCACTGATAGTCTCGATACTAACTGGCGTAATTATTGCTGCTATATGCTTATGCGACAAAAAGTATATGAAACAGGTGATTAGCAGAAGGAACAGAGAAAGCTTTGAAAGGTTTCTCGAGATATTAGTTTCTTATACAGCTATACCTTCAAACTTTATGCATGCCTTCTCTCAGTCTTTAACGGAGTTTATGAGAGTGTATCCTAAAGATGAGCTCACGGGAATATCAGATAGAATATATTCAAAAACAACTGCGAATTTCCAGACAGAACAAATACTTGAATCATTTTCACAGAATCTTGATATTGAAGAAGCATATTTGTTCTGCGACAGCATAGTCATATGTGAAAAAAAAGGAGCAGATTTTAATAGAACAATAAAAGAAAGTATTGCTTTTATAAAAGAAAAAAGAAGTATTGAACAGGAAATCGAGGTAATTACTGAGGAGAAAAAGACAGAAAGGCTTATTGTCAGTCTGTGCCCCTTCTTGATATTAGCTGTTTTTAATGCAATGGGTACAGGTTATCTGGATATTCTTTATAAAGGGATACTAGGTAGAGGCATAATGACAATTGCAGGTATTCTATTCTTCCTGTGCTCATTTCTGGCAAAAAAGATATTGGAGGTAAAGGTATGACTTTTTTAGTATTATACATACTAATAGTTTTTAGTGTAATTGCTTACTCAAAAAAAGTCATATTCAATTTTCCGCTTTGCCATTGTGTTTTTTTGAAGTCAACATACAAAGCATTCATACCTATTGCAAGAAAAGTAACAGGTTTTATATCACCTGATAGTAAACTTTATTTAATATACCCAAAAGAGAGTAAAGAAGATATATCAATTGCTAATATGAGTTTAAAGCTGAATATCTTTGTTCTAATGTTATTTCTGCCGGTTCTAGCAATTCTTTTCAAAGCATCATCAATTACGATAGCTTTATCTGTTGTCGGATGTTTTATCAGCCCCAAATGTGTGGATATGGATATATTAACTGCTTATACAAAAAGAAAAGAGGAGATTTTAATTGACTTCTCAGTGTTTCTGACAAAACTGACATTATGCATAGGAGCAGGAATGAGTCTGTATCAAGCGTTAACTCAACAGGAGTTTAAGTTGCCTAAAAGGTCATTTAAAGAGCATGCTGATAAGCTAATAAATAATCTGTCTATACATTCTGATCCGGAAAATGCTTTTCTGGAATTGTCGATGATGCTTCCAATAACGCAGATAAATGCTTTCTGCTCGATAATGATTGCAGGCTTTAGGAATACTGAAGTAGGAATAAAAGATACTCTTAAGGTGTACACATCAGGAATATGGTCAGAAAGAAGAAATAATGCTAAAAAAAGAGCAGAACAATCATCTGCAAAAGCTGTGTTGGCACTTGCTATTGGATTAATAGGGATACTTCTTGTGCTTACTGCTCCTGCAATGATTATGCTAATGAATATATAGGAGGGATTATGGATAACAGATTAAAAAAAAGAGGTATGGG
>JBAZFL010000160.1:0-4773 GCA_041653455.1 Clostridia bacterium | reverse complement strand
TAGGATTTTTGCAGAGAATAATGAAATGACATATGGAATATTAAGATATGCGAATGTTTATGGGCCTAGACAAAAAGCAGAAGGTGAAGGTGGTGTTGTCGCAGTTTTCATGAATCGCATGGTTGCAGGCAAAGACTGCTATATTCATGGTGACGGAAAACAGACAAGGGATTTTGTTTTTGTTAAGGATATTGCTTCTGCAAACGTCAAAGCTCTTGAATGTTCGACTAGCTTTACTGCAAATGTTTCTACTAATATTTATACTGATATCATTACTTTATTTGATACTATGAAGAAGCAGACAGGATATGACAAGCAGGCTATATTTGCAGAGCCTAGAAAAGGAGACATTAAAGACAGTTATCTTAAAAACACAGGAATAAATGAGTTATTGTCCTGGTTTCCTGAATATGATTTAAATGAGGGATTGAAAGAGACTGCCAAGTATTTTTTGAATGCTTGATTTCTATAAAAAAAACAAGATATTCTTTACTTATGTCTTAATCGGAGCTATTGCTACCATTCTTGATATGACAGTTTTATATCTTTTATCAGATTTATTAGAGCTAAACTATGTAGTCTCCAATTTCATTTCAGTTTTTTCAGGAATATCCTTAAGTTTTTTTCTGAATTCCAGGTATAATTTCAAAAAAACAGACAGGATTGGCGTTAAATTTATTTATTTTGCTTCGGTATGTTTGATTGGAATGCTTGTAGGTTCGACAATTTTCATTTTTCTATATCAAAATTTAGGTATATATAAATTTATTGCAAAAGCGATATCGGTCGTATTTGCTGGAATTCTACAATTCATATTCAATAGGAATGTGACCTTTAGATGACTTATGATATAATTCAAATATGAGAGCAAAGAAGGTTAAAATTATATTAATAGCACTATTTCTAATATCATGTACAATGGCAGTTTTCTTGTCTCCGTATTTTGCACTAAAAAGTATTACTTTAAAAGATGATGCTGTTCATTTTGCTACTATATTACAAAATGAGGACATAGCAATAGGCGAAAATCTGAATCTTCTGTTATTGTCAAAAGGTAATATTCTAAGCGGTCATCTTATAGAAATCGAAGACAATCTGAAAAAAAATGTATCATTCAAAGAAATAAGCATAATGCGGTCAGGCATGAATGATCTGCAAATAAGCTTTATAACAAGAAAACCTGCTATGTGTTTTGGATATCAAGACTATATTGTTTATTTCGATTATGATGGAACAATTATTGATACCTCGTATTTGAAAGATGAAAATGCAATTTTTATTAAAGGAGTTAGTATTGATTATTTCTATCAAGGACTAAATATTCTAACATGTAATTACATGTTAGATGATATCTCTTTGTTATGTCAAGAGATCGAAAAATACGATGTATCAAATTACACATCAATTAGAACTCTGATTAATAATATTGAAATTAAAGACACCGGCAGTATAGTAATAAGATATGACAACAGGTTGGAAATATTAATAAAAATGACAAATGATGTTAAATATATTACTAATGTTATGTGTTCCATATTGTCAAGTATGAGTCAGAATGCAAAAGGTTATATTGATTTTACAATTTCGAATACTCCATATTTTACACCTGCCTCGTAATTTCTAAAAATAAAAAAGTTTTTATTATGTATATACAAGATGGTATAATGTTTGATATAATGTTGTTAAATATTGGAAACTAGAATTTTCTTACAAGAAAGGGGAGTTATTATGCTTCAATTCGAAATGGAGATGGAGCAGTTCGCTCAGATAAAAGTTATAGGTGTAGGCGGCGCTGGTAACAACGCAATTGACAGGATGATTGTTTCAGGTTTAAAAGGTGTCGAATTTATTTCCATAAATACTGATAAACAAGCCTTGATGAATTCAAAAGCAACAACTAAAATACAGATTGGCGAGAAATTGACAAAGGGATTAGGTGCAGGATCAATACCCGAAATTGGTGAGAGAAGTGCCGAGGAATCTAAAGATGTTATTATAGAGCACATAAGTGGCGCTGACATGATATTCATAACTGCCGGAATGGGCGGTGGAACAGGTACAGGTGCTGTTCCGATTATTGCTCAAGAAGCAAGACAATTAGGCATTTTGACAGTGTGCATAGTAACCAAACCTTTTACTTTTGAAGGAAGAAAGAGAAAAGAAAATGCTGAAAAAGGATTATCTCGTCTTAAGTCAGTAGTAGATACTTTGATTGTGGTTCCTAATGACAGGTTATTGCAGATATCAGATAAAAAGATAACCATTATGGAAGCATTTAGCACTGCAGATAATGTACTATTCAAAGGAGTTCAAAGTATTTCTGATCTCATTGCAGTACCAGGCTTGATAAATCTTGACTTTGCTGATGTGAAGACCGTAATGACTGATGCTGGCATAGCGCATATGGGTATTGGAAGAGGAACTGGAGAAGATAAATGTGAACAAGCAGCCATGGAAGCAATCAAGAGTCCTTTACTTGAGACATCCATTGAAGGTGCCAAGAAACTTCTAGTCAATATTACTGGCGGTCCGGATATGGGATTATTTGAGGTGGACCATGCTGCAAACAAGATATACGAAGCTGCTGATGAATCTGCAAACATAATTTGGGGAGCTACAATTGATCCAAATATGACTGACCAGATAATAATAACTATAATAGCCACGGGATTTGATGATGAAGTGAAGGAAGTCCAGCCGTCAATACTTATACCCAAACAGGAAGAAAAACCTGTTGCTGTTGAAGCAAAAAAGGATATTGATGATGCAAAGGAAGCCGTAAAAAAAGAAATAGAAGAAAAAGAAGAGTTTAAAGCCACGAAAATATTTGAGATTCATCTTCCGCAAGAGGAAGAACAGGAAACAACGAATCATGATGAAGAAAAGGTTAAGGAAGCAGCACAGATACCTGATAAGAAAAAAGAAGATGAAAGCATTACAATTCCAAGTTTTCTCCGTATGAAATAAAAAGATGATATGCAAATATCAAGATTTATTTAATGGAACAGCAATAAAATATCAGTTTTTATTACAGAATGTGGGTAACCACATTCTTTTAATTGTAATCTTACCTTAATTAACAATTTATTACTTGGTGATAAAAAGTGTTGCATTAAAAGAAACAGTGATATATAATTAAGAAAATTGGAGGTATAACAAATGGCTATCGGCGCAAAAGGAATATATGATGTGAGAAAAGTTACCGATATAAGAGAAGCTATATACGGCGCTGCTGAATTATACGGAGAAAAAGATGCTTTATTGGAAAAAAACAAGGTTACAGACAAATATGAGGCTTACTCATATAACAGATTTGTAAAAGATATCAAAAGTCTCGGTACTGCATTATGCAACATGGGATTAAAGGATAAAAGTGTAGTTGTAATGGGAGAGAACAGATATTTATGGTCTGTTTCCTATATGGCTGTAGTAAATGGTACAGGTATTGTAGTTCCAGTAGATGTACAGCTTAACCAGGATGATTTAAAATATATCTTTGAATCAGCAAAACCTGAAGCGGTTATTTTCACAGATAAAAAAGCTAACGAAATCAAGAATCTTTCTAAAGAGCTTACATCTATTAAGTATTTCATAAACATGGATGGTAATTATTCTGATAATGAGAGATTTTTTAATGCTAAGGATCTCATATTAAAAGGAGAGGCGCTTATAACATCAGGAGACAGGACATTTTTAGATGCGAAAATTGATATTGAGGAAACATTAATAATACTCTATACATCAGCTACAACATCAGTCTCAAAAGCTGTACAGCTTTCACATAGGAATATAGTATCTAATCTGATGGCTATGTCCAGTATGATTAATATTAAGTCTACAGATGTATTTCTGTCTATTCTGCCTTTGCATCATACATACGAATGCACATGCGGATTTATGTGTCCTCTATATTTAGGAGCATCAATTGGATATGCTGAAGGATTAAAGCATATCAAAAAGAATTTAGATGAATTGAAACCAACAGTTATGCTGGCAGTTCCTTTACTATTTGAAGGAATGTACAAAAATATTATAAAAGCGGCTGAGAAATCAGGTAGTTTAAAGAAACTTAATACAATTATTAAAGTTGCTGGCGCTATTCATCTTGGAAGAAATATCAGAAGAAAACTGTTTTCAGCTGTATTAGCAGGATTAGGCGGAAATATGAGGTTAATGGTATCTGGAGCAGCAGCTATATCACCGACAGTAGCTAAATTTTACAGATCTATTGGTGTTGCTTTTTTACAAGGTTATGGTCTTACAGAATGCTCTCCTATTATATGTCTGAATTCTGACAAGGATTTTGTGGATGCTTCAGCTGGCAAACCTTTACCAGGAGTTGAAATCGTTATTCTTGATAAAGATACAGACGGTATAGGAGAGATATGTGCAAAGGGACCGAATATAATGAAAGGTTATATGAACATGCCAGAAGAAAACGCAAGAATTTTTGAAGGCGGTTATTTCCATACAGGCGATTTAGGTTATATGGATGAAAATGATTTTGTTTATATTACTGGTAGAAAAAAATCCATGATAGTAACAAAAACCGGCAAAAATATTTTCCCTGAAGAACTTGAACAGAAGCTGGCAAAGAGCAAATATGTTGAGGAATGCCTTGTTTTCGGAGTAAACGATAAAGATGGTGACAGTGTAGTAACAGCAGCAGTATTCCCAGCACTTCAGGTTTTTGAAGACGAGTTTAAGAATACAGAAAAAGCATTTATATACAGTAAACTTATGGAACTTGTAAAGGAAGTTAATGCACAGGTT
>JBAZFL010000159.1:0-4825 GCA_041653455.1 Clostridia bacterium | reverse complement strand
AAGCTAGCTATTTTTGATCTTGGTAGCGGAAGCCTTATTAATCTGCAAAAAAAATATTTGATTGAGGATATATCTTTTATTGTGCTTACTCATCTGCATTTTGATCATATGTCTGATATGCTGGTGCTTAGATACGCTCTTCAGATGAAAAAAATGAAAATGGATGTGTATTTACCTAGACAGCCTAAGAATATTGCTGCAATTTTGAAATGTGATGAATTCAATCTGTTATACATAGATGAATCATTAATAATAAACAGGGATTCTTTTACAGTAAAGCTTAAGAAAACTACACATCCTGTAGAAACATATGCAGTAAGAGTAAATGACTACTTTGTCTATTCTGCAGATCTCGCTGAGCCAGATGATCTTTTAGAATTTGGTTATGGAGCTGATATTCTTCTTATTGATTCAGCATTCCTTACTATACAAAAAGGTAATAGGAAGCTTTTTCATCTATCAGCTTCAGAATGTGGAATAATAGCACATAAACTGAATGTTAAGAAGCTTATCTTAACTCATTTACCCCCTGAATCTGATATTAAGAAGTATAAAGATGAAGCTTCTTTATATTTTAAAAAAACTGAACTTGCTTTGGTTATGCAGGAATATTGATATGTAATCTTAACATTTTATATGGTTTTTATGATAATTGCATTAAACTACTTTTAATTTAATATGAAATGAGCTAATATATTCAAAGAAGGAAAATCCATGGTAAAGAAAGTATTTCTTTTTGTATTACTGATAATATTGCTGATATCTATGACAGGATGCATGTCATTCTTTCCAAAAGAGGATGAGATGCTTATATTGCCTTTACCATCCTATACTCGTGTGGAGTATAGGACTATAAGTCCCAAAAAAGGTGACATAATAAATACAGTAAGCATTTTGGGTATAGTAGTTGTTGATTATATAAATGAAAAACCGCAAAACTTTAAAGTAAATGGCTATATAGACGAAATATATGTAACTAACGAGCAATTTGTTGAAGAAGGAGAATTGCTGGCAAAATTATCGGAACCTGAAGACAGAGAAGTAATAGAATCAAATTATACCAATTCTTTAAATAATTATTTAAATATTCAAGAACTATATTCGGATCAAAAAGTATCAGAATATGAGCTGAGACGTTCTGAAATTAATTATACTCATGCTAAGGAAAAATATGATGAGTTGATGGATATAATGAACTCTATCGAATTAAGAGCATCCCACTCTGGACAGATAGTTCTTATGATAGATATAAAAAAAGGAGATCCAATAGGTAAAACAATTCAGTTTTGCAGTATTATTGAAAAACAGAATAAGAAAATCACCAGTACTACTTCAGCAGCCAATGTGGCTAAATTGAAGGTAGGCAATAATGTTTCTCTGATTTTTAAAGACATACAATATCAAGGTTTTGTTATTGAATCAGCAGGTACAAATGTTATATTTGGGTCAGAAGAAATGAACTTTGCAAATGTTGGTGATGTCGTTCAAGTAATAATGATACTAGAAGAATCAATAAATGTCTTAAAAATTCCGAAAAACGTTGTGCAAATGATAGATAGTAATACAGGAACAATAAGGGTACTTAAAGACAACACTCCTAATGTAATGACAATAAAAATCGGATTAAGTTCAGCTACGGAATACGAAGTTCTTCCAGGACAGGGTATTGATGAGAATACCAAGATAATAACGGGGACAAATTAGTATGCTAAGACTCATATTTAGAAAAATGTTAAATAACAAATGGATGGTAATATGCCTCATTATCGGATGTACTTTCGCAATTGCAGTTGCTGCCGCAATTCCAATGTATACTTCAGGGATGTATAATGTGTTATTATCAAATGAATTTAAGAATGAGCAGGATAAATTTGGCACATTTCCTTTTAAGGCATATTTAAATACAACCATTTATGGCCTTAATAATGAAAAGTCGAAAACAGTATTTAATGATCTTGATAGCAAATTTTATGATGAATATATTGGAAATATGCCCGTTGAAAGGGTTTTCGACTATAAAGCTGCGGCTACGAAAGCATACTCTGTTTTTGATGCTCGTAACTATAAAGTCAAACAGGATATGATTGATAGAGGTGAACAGCTTTTCGCTAGAAATCTTAGTGAAAAAGCTAATTTCTCCATATCATCTTCTGCAAATGCGCCCAATATGCTTGATGTTGTTGGAGGACGTATGTTCCAATCTGAAACAGAAGATGGTGTAATTGAAGCAGTGATTACGCCTTATGCAGCAGCACTATATCGTTTATCAATAGGTGAAACTTATTATATTTACAATAAAATAACTGATAGTGATTATATTACTAAAATACAGGTTGTCGGCATAGTAGAAATAAACGATGAATCCTCTTCATTTTACACATTGTCAGACAGAACATTTCTTATAGATTTCAATCATATGCAGAATATGATATACAATTCTGAAATATCTTTACAATCAGCTAATTGGTTTGCTGCATTCGATTATACGACAGTTAGTGTTGGGAACATTGACAGAATTATAAAAGCTACAAATACTTTGAGCGCATATGATAGTTCAAACATTACACTGTCGTCAACAAATAACTATATTACCATTCTAAATAAGTATAATGATGATATATTTATTATGCAGAAATTGTTCCTTTTGCTTGTAGTCCCTGTTATATTGATGATTGGTATGTATGTAGTTATGATATCACAATTAATGATGGAAAGAGAAAAATCGGAAATTGCGACATTCGAAAGCAGAGGAGCAAGCAGAAACCAGATATTCATGATTTATTTTGGACAAGGAATTGTTCTGTCAGTTATATCTTTTGTACTTGGGATGATACTAGCAAAAAGCATGTGCCGGTTACTTGGTGCTGCAAACGGATTCATGGAATTTGTTAACAGGACTGCTATAGAGGTTAAGTTCAATCAAATGTCTATAATATATGCCATTATATGTGCTGTTGCATACCTCATAATGATACTAGTTCCCGCTTATAAAGCATCTAAATACTCAATTGTTCAGCATAAACAAAATATTTCGAACAATTCGAAAAAATCATTCTGGCAAGTTATTTTCCTTGATTTTATTTTGATTGGTATATCTTTGTATTTCCTGTATAATTATGAATTAATGAGTGAGTATATACAGAAAATACAGTCTACTTCAGTAGATTTTACCTTATTCATTGCAGTTACTCTTTTTGTATTGGGTTTCGGCTTGTTATTTATAAGATTGTTCCCTTATCTGGTTAAATTTATTTTTTTAATTGCAAAGAGACGATGGAAACCTGCTGCATATACTGCATTTACTCATGTCGCAAGAGGAGGAAATTACAAACAATTTATTATGATTTTCCTTATACTGACAATCAGTATAGGCATATTTAATGCAAATGCAGGTAGAACACTGAATGAGAATCTGGAAGACAATATTAGGCATCCTATTGGTGCTGATATATCATTTGTACCAGCTATATCTGTTTATAACCCTGATTCTGGTAATTTTGAATTTCAAGACTGCACTGGTAGTGAAATACGATCAAAAGCTGATAAATACTGTGATACAGAATTAGTTAATAATTATTGTGTATACTACTTTTTCAATAGCGCTTTAAAGCCATCAGATGAATCTGTTACTTTCATGGGTATTGAACCATATGAATTCGGACAGGTTGTAAATATGAGAAAAGATCTTAATGGAGGGCTTCACATAAATCACATATTGAATACTTTGTCTACATACCCCGAAGGAGTAATAATATCCAGAAAAGTTGCTGATCTTTATGAAGTTCAAACAGGACAATATTTCGATTATGTTTATTCGACAGTTACAGCTAATGGAACTGAAGAGATTCTTGTTGAAAACACTCTTGTTGTAGCAGTTGTTGATTATTGGCCTTCAATAGCAAAAGAAAATTTCATTGTTATGACACAGGATAACTATAATATAATGAAAAACTTTACTTATAGAGGGAGAGTACTAGTTGATAAGAAAGATGGCGTTCTTGATAGTGAAATTCTTGAAGACATGAGAGAAAGAATGAGCGAGGACGAGACATTAGGTACAAATGCTTTTGTGGATTACGAAGTTACCAATGCAAAGAAGAATTCGATTCTAAATGGCATGAATGGTATATTAACACTTGATTTTCTGATATCCATGATTATCTGCTGTGTAGGTTTCATTATTTTCTGGATTATTTCTGTCAGACAGAGGGTACTGCAGTTTGGCATTTTCCGAGCGATGGGAATGAAAAAGAATGAGCTTTACAGGATGATATTCTATGAACAGTTTATGATATCTTTTGTGTCGATATTTATTGGAATTTTAATTGGAGGAATCGCTAGTCAAGTATTCGCACCTTTTTTTGAGAGAATATCCACTCTTGGCTACCAGAATGTCCCATTTAGTACATATCAAGACGGAATTGATTATTTAAGGATTTATATAATAACTGGTTTATCTCTGATTATTGGGTTATCAGTGCTGTTAAGGTTCATATCTAAACTTAAGATAGATCAGGCATTGAAGTTAGGAGAGGATTAATGACTGCATTACTTGAAGCCGTCAATATCTGCAGAAATTTTAAACAAGGAAGCCAGATAGTACATGCGCTTGTTGATGTTAATATAACTATTGAACCTGGAACGCTTACTATGCTTGCTGGACGTTCTGGTTCTGGAAAAACAACTCTTATGAATATTGCCGGAGCACTCGACAGGCCTTCTTCAGGAACAATATTTTTTCACGACAGAGAAATTTCTTCTCTTAGTGATAATAAACGAGATGAAATTAGAAGAAAAAATATGGGATTTGTTTTCCAGTCAGTAG
>JBAZFL010000158.1:0-4835 GCA_041653455.1 Clostridia bacterium | reverse complement strand
ATGTATTTGCTGATTTAACAAAAGGCCAGTATCCTGTACACTGTCTTTTATTTCGTCTGTGTACTGTTTTAATTGATCATCCTTAAGGTCTTTTACACAGTGAAGCAGAGCGGCATATTTATAAACAGTATCTTCTTTCAGATTGGCAGCTGTTATTTTTGCAGTTTCAAGATAGTCCAAAGCAGCTTTCTGAATATCATTGCCCATGTGTCTGTCACAAGGGGATAATATCTTTGTATATGTTTTAGCCAATCTGTACACATAGGATATATTCATAATGGATAAACAGAATGACGCAGGTTCATAAGATCCTTTATCAGCATATTTTGCGGCCTGGTTAAGATATTCCAGAACTCGGTTAAGCAGTAAAGGAGATTTGTAGTATGCAGAAAAAGAGTTAAAACATGAGCTTATCATGATTAAAGATTTTTTTGCATAATACACTGAAGGGAGCTCATAGTCTCTGTTTGAAAACCCTGATCTCTTCACTGAGGATATTGTTATTGATGGATGAATGTATTTGTCTGCAAGATCGGATATTAAGGTGAAATATTTTTTCATAGGTTACTCGCCTTTCATAGGAATTATAGCACGGGGGATTTATTCGTCAACACAAAAAAGGCAAAGTAACACCCTATTTCGAATATATATTAATAAAGGCTTATCCAAGACAGGAAATATCAAAATATTATTTGTATCGTTAATATAAGTAATATATAATTGAGTCAAACGGGAGGTAAATAAAATGGGTTGGACGATATTAGGATATGTAGTATTAGGGGTAATATTATTAGCAGCAGTATATTTTATAGCTGCCTACAACGGATTTATCGGATTAAGAAACAAGTATGAAGAAGCATATGCTACTGTAGACGTCTACTGCAAAAAAAGATATGATCTGATACCTAATCTTATAGAAACCGTAAAGGGGTATGCGAAACACGAGGAGCAGACATTCTTGAAGGTAGTTGAGGCCAGAGCCAATGCAATGCAGAGTAAATCTGTAGCAGAGGCACAGGCTAATGAAGCAGTACTTGAAAAAGCATTAAAGAGCCTTTTCGCTCTTGCAGAAAACTATCCGGACTTGAAAGCTAATCAGGGATTTTTAGATCTTCAGACTCAGCTTTCTTCTATTGAAGGCGAGATAGCCAGTGCTAGAAAGTATTACAATGCGATTGTTAAAAACTTCAATACAAAAACGCAGACCATACCAAGCTCAATAGTTGCATCAATATGCAAATTTGAGAAACAGCCATACTATGAAGTTATTGAAGAAGAACGCCAGAATGTTAAAGTGAGTTTTTAAGCGCAATGAAAAAAAAAGTTTTCTATAGAAGCATAGCCTTAATAGCGCTGTCAGTAATGCTGATATGCGCTTTTTCTACAGTTTTTGCAGAAGTTACAGTAGCAGGATCTGCTACTGTAAATTCTTATGATATCAATGGATATCATATCTCAAGTTATGATACCACTATAGATGTCAGCGAGAACAATGTCCTTTATATAACAGAGGATATAACTGCTGTTTTTACAGCTGATGGAAAACACGGGATAATACGTACAATTCCGACTGTATTTGAGAATCGCAAGGTTCACATCGATAATATAGATGTGAATGCTACATATTCAGTCGAATCATCTAGGGAATATGTGGCTATACGTATCGGTGATGCAGACAGATATGTAAAAGGAGAGGTTAAGTACAGGATAACATATTATTATGATTATGGTGATGATGGAGAAGATGCTTATGATAAGATTTATCACAACATAATAGGAACCGACTGGGACTGCGATGTCAATAATGTTACTTTTACAATCAATATGCCCAAATCTTTTAATAAGGAAAATATTAGTATTACATATGGTGACAGATACAGTACAAGCAGATACACTGACTATACCGTTACCGGATCTACTATAAAAGGCGAGCTATCCGGACTATATTCGTACCAGGGTATTACTTTGGCATTAGAACTGCCCGAAGGGTATTTCGTGAACGAACGTCCAATTGACGGTATAGATATTCCGGTTATAGCGATAGTTGCACCAATAGCTGTACTGGTCCTTATTTTTACGATAATCACATGGCTGAAGAAAGGAAAGGATGAGCAGCTTTTCCCAGCTCCACAGTTCTATCCGATAAAGGGCCAGTCTCCAGCTGAACCAGGATATATAATTGACGGAGTCATTGACAATAAAGATATCACTTCCCTCATATTCTACTGGGCAGACAAAGGTTATCTGGAGATTACCGAAAAAAGATGGAATTATGAATTTACAAAACTTACTGAACCGAAGTTCAGTAATGAATATGAACAGTACATGTTTGACAAACTGTTTGAATACGGAGTTAACAACACAGTATCTACTAATGATTTGAAAGATCATTTCTATACTGCTATTCCTATAATCAAACAGAAGATAAAAAGTGTATTTAAAAAAGACAGAGAACTTGTATCCAAGGAATCCCTTAAGGAAAGAGCAAAAGCAGCCTTATTTACTGTGATACCATTTGCTATTTTTTTGATTCTTGCATGGATAGAATTCAAAGAAGCTGCAATTATGATACCACTATTAATTTTTTATGGAATTTACTATGCGATTCTTTGCGCTATATATGTCACAGCAGAGAATAAGTGGAACATAACCGGTAAATTCAAAAGATTCATGTCTGCAGTATTAGTGGTAATTATGATTGTTTTAACAACCGCATTTACTGATATGATGCTTACTTCAATTTATCCTTTCTATGATGTCACTACATATTCGATTGCATATTTCATAATCGCATTTATTACAGCAATATCACTTGCTTACTCCATGGCCATGAAAAAAAGGTCTGAATACGGCCAGTATGTTATGGAGTATTATCTTGGATTTAAGGACTTTATTGCTAATGCGGAAATGGACAGGATAAAAGTCTTGATAGACCAGGATCCGAAATACTTTTACAATATACTTCCTTATGCAATCGTGTTAGGATTAGAAAAGAAATGGGGAAGGAAGTTTGAAAGCATAGTTGTAGAACCGCCTCAGTGGTACCATGGTTATAACATGAGGACATTCTCCACTGTATATCTACTCTCAAGGATGAACAGTTGTCTCAATCAGACTACTGCATCCATGGTAAAGGCTCCAAGTACAAGCACCGGCGGCGGATTTTCTTCAGGAGGATTTTCCGGCGGCGGCGGTGGCGGCGGCGGCGGATCCAGCTGGTAATTAATTATTAATTATTAATATATATACGAAAGGAATTGGTATACGAAATGATGATGAACAGTAATGTGGAAAGATTGAGAGGCACTTTGCCAAAAGTTGGAATACGGCCTACAATCGACGGAAGAAGAAGAGGCGTCAGAGAAGAGCTAGAGCCTGTTGTCATGGGGATGGCTTATGCCGCAGCGGAACTTATTTCACAAAACCTGAAGTATCCAAACGGAATGCCTGTAGAATGTGTAGTTGCTGATACATGCATTGGAAATGTTGCAGAAGCAGCAGCATGTGCTGAAAAATTCGCAAGAGAGGGAGTTGGACTTACTTTAACTGTAACACGCTGCTGGTGTTATGGTAGCGAAACAATGGATATGGATCCTCATATGCCAAAAGCAGTATGGGGATTTAATGGAACAGAAAGACCAGGAGCTGTATATCTTGCAGCAGTACTTGCAGCACACAGTCAGAAAGGACTCCCTGCATTCGGAATATATGGAAAAGATGTGCAGGATGCTAATGACAATGAGATACCTGATGATGTCAGGGAAAAGCTCTTAAATTTCGTAAGAGCTGGATTGGCAGTAGCATATATGAAAGGAAAATCTTATGTAAGTTTAGGGAGCGTGTCTATGGGAATAGCCGGATCGATTGCTGATCCTGATTTCTATCAGAAATATCTTGGCATAAGAAACGAGTACATAGACATGTCTGAATTCATCCGCAGGATGAATGAAGGCATATATGACAAGGAAGAATTTAAAACTGCTTTAGAATGGACTAAGTCTAACTGCAAAGAAGGAGCAGATTTTAATAAAACTCCTCACACTCGTGTACAGAAAGATAAAGAGTGGGAGACTTGTGTCAAGATGGCTATGATAGTAAAAGACATCATGACAGGAAGTGATTATCTTACTAAAAACGGATTTGAGGAAGAAGGCTGTGGAAGAAATGCCATTTTAGCAGGATTCCAAGGGCAGAGACAGTGGACAGATTTCATGCCGAATGGTGATTTTATGGAAGCTATTCTTAATTCCTCATTTGACTGGACTGGAATCCGCCAGCCATATATAGTTGCAACTGAGAATGACGGGCTTAACGGAACGGCAATGCTCTTTGGTCATTTGCTTACCTCGGGAACTGCTCAGATATTTGCAGATGTAAGGACTTACTGGAGTCCTGAAGCAGTTAAAAGAGTTACAGGCCATACCTTGAAAGGTAATGCAAAGAATGGCATCATCCATCTGATAAACTCCGGAGCTGCAGCTCTTGATGGTACGGGCAGATGCGAAAAGAATGGAGTACCAGCAATGAAACCATTCTATGAAATATCTGAAGAAGAAGCACAATCATGTCTTGACAATACCACATGGGGCCCTGCAAATCTCGGCTACTTCAGAGGAGGCGGTTTTTCATCTACATTCCTCACAAAGGGAGGAATGCCGGTTACTATGACAAGAATGAATATTGTAGACGGACTTGGACCTGTTCTTCAAATTGCAGAAGGCTGGACAGTTGATATAGACCCTAAGGCGCATGAAATGCTCAATGACAGAACAGATCCCACATGGCCTACCACATATTTCGCACCAAGGCTTACTGGGGAAGGCGCGTTTACCAGC
>JBAZFL010000157.1:0-4876 GCA_041653455.1 Clostridia bacterium | reverse complement strand
GTTCTCAAGACATCTCCATAATTTATGTTCTTCATATTTGCCCATAATTCCGGATGATATACGTTTGAACCTGGAAGATTAGTAGCTAACATACCAAATGCGATAGGTATTAATAGAAGCGGTTCGAATTTTTTCACTATACCAAGATACAACAGTACAAGAGAAATAATTATCAATATCCCCTGCTGCCATGTTATGGTCACAAATGCTGATTCATTAAAAAGATCCTTTAAAGTTTCAAATAACATATTTTACCTACCTCTGTACGTTTCTACTAGAATTCTGCATTCTTCCAGAATGGCTCCAGCTTGAAGATGATGATGTCCTGATTAAAGGCCTAATAACGATATTACACACATTCTTAATGTTATTCTGTTGCAGATAAGCATAAACACTGGCCATTATTGCTGCAATAACTTTTTCATCATCATTGTCATCAAGAATATCTATTATCTGCTCAACAGGCTTTTTCTCAACTAGAACAGTTTGTGTTTTCTTTTTGTTGTTTTTACCCATAATCATTGAGAAAACAATAATTATCCCTGTAAGCAGAAGCATCCCTACTATGACGGCTAAAAAGCCTGTTAACGTCTGCAATAATGAATCTGACATCGTACACCTCCAATTTGCTATCTCAATAAATATATAATAAATATAAAGCTAAGTCAATGAAAACCTGGTATTTTACTTATACTCTGTCATGAAGCCGACAGACTGATGTGCATTGATAAGTTCGTCCACCATCTTTACAATGTCATCAATTGATAAGATTGCAGAACATCTTGGTTCCAGCATTACTGCTCTGTATATATCCTTGATATCTTTTGTAACAGCTGCCTGGATAGTCATAAGATGAACATTGATATTCGTCATATTCATTGCTGCAAGTTGAACAGGTAGTTTTCCGACATAACAAGGATTAACGCCATTTCCATCAATCATACATGGTAGTTCAACACATGCATCATCAGGAAGATTTGTAATCAAACCATGGTTAATTACATTCCCTCCAATCTTATATGGTTTGTTTGTTACAACCGATTCCATAATGTATGAGGCATATTCGCTGCTCCTTGTGTGTGATACTTTTCCATCATTTATAAGTTCATTTTTCTGAGCTGCCCAATTCTCAATCTGTTTTATGCATCTTCTTGGATACTCATCCAAAGGTATATTGAACTTATCTATTAATTCTGGATAACCAGGTTTTATAAACCATGGATTATATTCAGCATTATGCTCACTAGATTCTGTACAGTAGTATCCTAAGTGCTTAATATACTCAAATCTAACCATATCATTATGCTTCTGTGTTGAATTCTTTATATTGGCTCTTTTTCTTATTTCCGGATACAAATCGTTACCAGCATTGTCTTTTATATCCAATAACCATGCCATATGGTTTATCCCTGCAATCAGCTCCACTCTTCCCTCTAGTTTATCACTCATATCAAGTTTATTCAGCAATCCGCTTGAGCATACCTGAACTGAATGACACAAACCGATAGTCTGTATATTTGAATACCTTTGCATATATCCAGAAAGCATAGACATTGGATTAGTATAATTAAGGAATATGGCATTTTTACAAACTTCCTCCATTTCCTCAGCAAAATCCTTCATTACAGGAATAGTGCGAAGAGCCCTCATAATACCTCCGATACCTAAAGTATCAGCGATAGTCTGTCGAATACCAAATCTCTTAGGAATTTCAAAATCAATTATAGTGCATGGATCATAACCGCCAACCTGAATTGCATTAACTACAAAATTAGCATCACTTAAAGCACTCTTTCTGTTTTTCACACCCAAATATGCTTTTATTACCGCTCTATTTTCATTTATATTTTTATTTAATGAATCTATAAGCATCTTTGATTCATTTAATCTTTGCTCATCAATATCATATAAAGCAAATTCTGCATCCCTTAATGATTCAGTACACATACAATCACCTATTACATTTTTAACAAATACTGTGCTCCCAGCACCCATGAATGTTATTTTTAACATAAAACCCTCCATAACAAATTTAGTTAATGCTACCATATAAATAAAGACCAATCAACATAAGTAAACTAATGATCAGTTATTTTTTATGTTAAAACTACTTATTTATGTATGTCAAATCACTATTATTAAAGATATGAACAGACTCCATATTCATGTATTTTCTTGTGATTACAACTGAATTGCTGTCTTCATTTATTGAAAAAGAACCGAATTTAAGCAAATCGTTATTCTGCCTTTTACTAATTATGCAAGTATAAAGATTCATAATACCTATATCTTCTTTTCCCCATGGATATGTCCTACGGTTAAAAGGATCTTTTAAACCCTGGCTTCCCGCTTCATCTGCATAATATATTGAAGGTACTCCAGGAAGGCACATTAAAAGATTCAAACAAAAGGATAATCTTTTACATGCTATACTGTATTCATTCTCATCAAGAAAAACATTTTTCTGCTGAGGTCTTGGAAGATTTTCAAAATTGCTTTTGCCGCCAAGAACTGACATTATCCTTGATACATCATGAGTGCTAAGCATATTCATTAAGCATTCATATGATTGATAGGGATAGTTTTCCCTAATAATTTCTATTCTTCTGACAAAGCTTTTTGCATTAATTGAACCAAGAGTATAATCAATAATTGCGGTTCTGTAAGGATAATTCATTATACTATCAAGTTCATAGCCATATAAATACTCACGCCTGTTCTCATAACTTTGCTTATTGCTGGCATCCTCCCAGACTTCACCTATGAGTATTGCATCCGAATCAATTTCCTTAATAGTTTTTCTAAGTTCTTTAATAAAAATGTCAGGGAGTTCATCAGCAACATCCAGCCTGAACCCTTTCACTCCTAATGAAAGCCACAGTTTTATAGATTCAAAAACATGGCTCATAAATGCAGGATTAGTTTCAATAGTATTCGGTAGCGTTTCAATACCCCACCATGATTCATATGTGCCGTCTTCTCTAAATGTGTACCAATTTCTGTAAGCTGAAGCTGGATTCCCAAATGCTCCGCCTTTGTTGAATGTTTTATTTTTATCAAAATATATGCTGTCACTTCCAGTATGGGAGAATACCATATCAAGAATTATATAAATGTCCTTTTTAAGAGCTTCTTCACATAAAATCTTAAGATCTTCTTTGGTGCCAAGAGTATTGTCAATACTCATATAATCTGCAATGTCATATCTGTGATTGGAATAGGCCAGATTAATCGGATTTAGGTATATTACGCCAATACCCAGAGATTTAATATAATTAAGTTTACTTATTATGCCTTGGATATTTCCTCCGAAAAAGTCAGAACATTCCATAGTCTTACTTGGAAAATCCTGTTCAATATACGGATCATCATACCAATTTGAATGATATATCCTTTTCCAGTAAGGGCTCTTATTTAATGATTTACTATAAAACCTATCAGGAAAAATCTGATACATGATTCTTCCTTTTATCCAGTCAGGCGTTTTATACATATCATATACAGTAATTTGGTAATCCAAGGGATCCTTGTCATACTTAATCCCTTCTCCTTGATAAGTATCTGGTTGATTTCCGTAAAACACTGTATGATAAGGGGTAGATACAACAAAATGGTAAAACATGAGCCCTGGTTTTGTAAGAGTTTTAATGCTGATTGCAAATAGTGAAAGATCCTGTATCAGTCTGTCTAGGCGCATCTGTATCTTTTTCTTATTTATTACGATGTACGCAGTAACAGGAGCATCACATTTGACATCAAGGCGAAAATCAATTAAGGTGTCACTTTGCACGGCTCCGAATATAGATTTATATGTTATATCTCTGCTATTAAAAAATATTTCAAGCATTATTTAAGCTTCCAAATTTGTTCGTTATAGTTAGCAATACTTATATCTGATGAAAATCTTCCGCTGTTGGCAATATTAATAAGAGCTTTCCTGTTCCATTCATTGCGTTTGTCATAATCCCTTACCATTTTGTCATGAGCTTGCTTATATGCATTGAAATCTCCTAAAATAAGATACTGGTCACTCATGCCATGCTTACTTGCTATAAGAGACTCATAAATATCCTTATAAAGATTCAATCTTTCTGCGTTCAGAGATCCATCAATAAGCATTTCAAGTGAAGTCTTAAGAATAAAATCCTCATTTAAATAGCTTACAGGATCATATTGGCCTGTTTTATATATTTGTTGAACAGTATTGGCATCATATCCGAAAATGTATATGTTGTCCGGTCCAACACTTTCATATATCTCTACATTTGCTCCATCCATAGTGCCTAATGTCAGAGCTCCATTCATCATAAATTTCATATTTCCTGTACCACTGGCTTCTTTTGATGCTGTAGAAATCTGTTGGGATATATCACTTGCAGGAAAAATCATCTGAGCAAGAGACACTGAGTAATTTTCTAAAAAAACCACTTTTATCTTATCCATGACTCTCACATCATTGTTAATTTTGTCAGCAACATCATTTATTAGTTTTATTATTGTTTTTGCCCTATTATATCCAGGTGCGGCTTTTGCTGCAAATATGCAGGTAACAGGTCTTAAGTTTTTGAATTTTTCAGGTTCAGATATTATCTGTACATAATCATATAGTATTCTTAAAACATTCATAAGCTGCCTTTTATATTCGTGCAGCCTCTTAACCTGTATATCAAATATGGAATTTTCACTTACTGTTATTTTTGTTGTCTGTTTAATATATTCAGCTAGCCGTCTTTTATTCTTTATTTTCATGTCTTCAAAGCGATTAAGAAAATCCATATCATCAATATGATTCTCTAAGGCTTTTAACTGTAAAGGATCATGAATCCAGTCTGGGCCAATCTTTTCAGTAATAAGGCCGTTAAGAATAGGATTAGAA
>JBAZFL010000156.1:0-4881 GCA_041653455.1 Clostridia bacterium | reverse complement strand
TTCCGGATGGGCTTTTCCGAAGAATGATACTTTTACAGTTGGAATGGCTTTTCCAGTTAAGTCGGATGGAAATTTTCTGTTTGAAAATTTAATAGAAAAGCTTAGGAAGTATGGGTTATCCTTAAGTGAGCTTATAAGCAGGGAAGGAGCGTTTCTCTTGAGACCTGATGGTTTTATTGGAACTTACGCAAAAAACAATAGTACTTTGTTTCTTGCAGGTGAGGCGGCTGGATATGTTTCTCCAAGTTCAGCTGAAGGCTTCAGTTTTGCTTTTAATAGCGCATGCGCTTTATATAATTCCTTTATTGAAGGTGGAGATATTTCCAGGCATTATAGGAAAAATACACGAAAATTGAGAATAAAGCTCTTTATTAAGGTTATCAAAGCACGTATATTGTATAATCAGAATATCAGGAAAGTTATAATGGCACTGAAAATCAATGCCATAAAATAGAGGTACACCATGGGACTGGAAAAAATTAAATGCTTTATATTGGATATGGATGGGACTATATATCTTGGAAACCAGCTTTTCGGCTACACAAAAGAGTTTCTATCAACAGCAGAAAAATGCGGAATCGATATTTGGTATTATACCAATAACTCCTCCAAAAATGCTTATTTTTATATCAGTAAACTGAAAAGGATGGGTATTGAATGTGAACCACATAAGATGCTTATATCCAACCAGGTTATAACAAAATATATATCCAATAACCATAAAGACAAGAAAGTGTATATAGTAGGTACTGAGTATCTTGTTAATGATTTTATTGAAGCTAGGATCAATGTTGCTGATACAGATTGCGATATAGTCGTTATGGGATTTGATACTACGTTAACATATGAAAAACTGGTTAAGGCTTGTGATTTTGTTAGAAATGGAGCTCTGCTATATGGAGTTAATATGGATTATAACTGTCCTACTGAAACCGGATTCATACCTGACTGTGGTTCGATATGTCAGCTTGTATATGCGTCCACGGGAGTAAAAACCGAATTTTTCGGGAAACCATCAAGACATACAGCGGATTTCATTCTGGAAAAAACAGGATACGATAAAAACTCTCTAGCAATAATAGGAGACAGATTATATACCGATATAGCTTTAGGAGTAAATAACGGTTTTACATCTATTCTAGTTCTTTCAGGCGAGTCCTCACTTGAAGATATGAATAAAAGCAATACGAAGCCAAGTATGGTATATACTTCATTAGAAGAAATATCAAAAGAACTTAAGAAGACATATAGGTTATAGTAGTCTTAACTACATCTGGATAAAGGGATGTAATGTGTATTTCTCATTTATCTGATACGCTAAGTCACTATCTGATATTATGCTGAATTTCTCGTTTCTGGAACTATTGCCATAATTTTTCGATTTTAGTCGCACTTGTGAAACTTTGACAGAACTGAGCAGATCCTTTGGTACATGAATCAATATTGCACTGCTTTCACCTGGTTGCAAGGATATGTATTTATTAGTAAAATCCTCTTCTACAGTATAGTCGCCTATATGAGTAATCTGTATATCAATAGCGGAACTGTTGCCATAATTCTTCAATACTATTAATGCGATATCAGCAAGCCCTGAAGAATTTTTCAAGTCTTTTCCTTCATCAAGAGTAAGAATATTATTAGCATGTGCTGGAAAATTTGATTTGATATCCAATATATGCTTCTTCATTATATCAGGTTCTCTTACCGGTCTTAATACGGGAATGTTCTTTTTGTCAAGAATGACTATCAGAACAAAAAAGAAAATGATTGCTACACAAATTACCATAGCAGCAATAACTAAAAAGGCGAATCCCAGCATCTCTGCCTGTGCGATTGTATCAAAAAGCTGTTTCATACTATCCTCCCCATATCAATTATCCCTCTTCGTTTTCTTTTTCATCATTATGCGCATTTTCTTTATGCAGCATTGTTTGTTTTCCTGTTTTGTAGAAAACCAGTATTAGAGAAATCAGTAGAAGAACACTAACTGCTAAAGCTAATACGAATTCTATTGGAAAGTCTCTTACCTCTTTCATACCGTTAATACCGATATCTTCCAGCGGATTTTCCTCAGTTATAGTAATAGAGGTCTTCTCTGGTAAAAGAGTATTTGCTGCTACAATCAGTGATTTTCCGATATGATTCCCATTATATGAATATGATACCGTACCTAATATGTCACCGATTTTTACCTGCGTATATATAATATCATTTCTGATTTCAATTGTCTTGTCAAGTTGCCAAGATTGAGTATCATAGGGGACAAGGTGTTCTAAACGCATTGCATTTGCAATATTTATCCCTTCGAAACTGTCAATTATCTGTCCGGCTTGTACAATACATTGCACTCCAAAATCGATATACGAGTTTTTCATGATATCAAGAGTCAGATCGGCAGCTATTTCTCTTTCCTTCACTCCTGTAATTACTGTAAGCACTTCACGGCCTGACTGATCAGCAGATAATGCAACAAGCACGTTCTGCGCTTTAGAGGTAAATCCGGTTTTTCCTGCAGTCACTATAAAATCATATCCGGTATTTGAGCCAAGTATAAGATTCGTATTCTTAAGAGTTTCAAAGCTGCTCCGAAGATTGCTTGGTGGGAGTGTATATTCTTTCTTCCTGCAAATAGTAGAAATAGTGAAGTTTGAAAAAGCAGCTCTCGCAATTATTGCAAGATCCCGTGCTGTAGTGTAATGTTCATCACTATGCAGACCATGAGGTGTTACAAAATGAGTATTTGCAGCACCGAGATTTGCAGCTTTTTCATTCATCATGCTGATAAAGACTTCTTCAGAGCCTGCAACATTTTCTGCAATTACAAGCGAAACATCGTTATAGCTTCTTATCAATAATCCATGAAGCAGGGAATAGAAATCCATTGTCTCGCCAGCTAAAAGTTCCAATTCTCCGCTTCCTTCCTCCAAAAATCTGGTAGCATTAGTTGAAGTTTCGAAAATCTTATCCAACGAACAGTTCTCAACTGCTACCAAAGCGGTCATTAACTTTGTTGTACTGGCAGGGTATATCCTGATATCCGGATTATATGAAAAAAGAACATCACCTGTTTCAAAATCAATTGAAATGTATGAACGGCATAAATCGGTATTAATTATGCTCTGAGCGCTGCTCTGTATATTAATGTAGAACAGGCCTGCTAATATAGCTAATGCAAGTGTTAATGAAATGCTTTTTCTCATGGCTGCCTTTCTCGATAAATTATACTACATATGATTTTGGTTTTGAATATAAAGAAGATTATATTTTGTCAATTGTAATAATGAATTGTGTATGGTAGATATTATCTATGAAAAAGAATCTGCCTGTAATTATAATTGCAGTATGCTTTATGTTACTTATGGTGTTTTTAATAGTGAAAAATATAAGTAAAGGACTAGTACCTATTCCTGATGACTGTGATTTTATTACAGATATTCCTGCAGAAATGATAAAGATATGCTTAAAGGGGGAAGTTGTTAATCCAGGAATATACGAGATTGAAAAGGGAAGCATTCTCAATGAATTATTGGATAAAGCAGGAGGCCTTACTAAGGATGCAGGGGAGGATATAAATATGGTTCTGGTGCTGGATAAGAATATGACAATATACATACGTTCGGTAAATGAAGCAGGTGGGGTAGATATATCTGATAACCAGGATGCAATAATACAGAAAGATGATGAAAAGATACTGTTTGAGAACAAAATTAATATTAATACCGCTTCGACAGAAACATTATGCATTCTTCCCGGAATAGGGGAGAAAACCGCGCAGGCAATAGTAGCTTATCGTATGGAAAATGGGGATTTTGTCAGGATTGAAGATATTATGAATGTACCAGGTATTAAGAATGCTAAGTTTGAAACGATAAAGGATTACATAACAATAGGTAATAAGGATTGACAAAGCACTAATCATAAAATATACTTTCCTATGATGCGGATGTGGCGAAATTGGCAGACGCGTTGGTCTTAGGAGCCAATACGCAAGTGTGCAGGTTCAAGTCCTGTCATCCGCACCAGAATATTTCCAAAGAAGCTGATTCTCTTAACCAGCTTCTTTTTTTTATGGTACAATGACTATTACTAAGTATTTTGAGGTCTACTAAAAATGGTGGAATTGCGTGAGATAACAAAAGATAACTATTACACTTTATGGCGCTTAATGATTGATGAAAAATATCAGGGCAGAGGATATGGAAAACAAGCACTTAATATGGGTGTTAAATTTCTAGTAGAGAATTTTAAAGTGAAAGAAATTTTTACATCAGTTGTTCAGGAAAATATTAATGCTAAAGAACTTTACAAAATAGTAGGATTTAAAGAAACAAGTGAAATTTCTAGTAATGAAATTGTTATGCTTCATCAGATGTAAACCTGATATCAAGGAGTAATAATGTTTTTTGACTCAACAATTAATAAAATTAAGGAGAACTCCTATGAAACTTATTATTATATTCGGACCTCATGCTGTTGGCAAAATGACCGTCGGACAGGAACTGGCAAAAATAACTGATTTGAAATTGTTCCATAATCATATGACTATAGAAGTTGTATCAGACCTATTTTCTAACATGCCTCAGGAATATAGAAGACTTGTAAATCTTTTCAGAAAAGAGATATTTGAAGCTTTTGTGAAAAGTAATGAATACGGAATTATTTTTACATATATGTGGGCTTTTGAAGCTGAAAGTGACTGGAATTACATAAATAAGCTGGAAGAATTATTTTTAAGTCATGGTGCAGAAATTTACTATGTAGAGATGGAAGCGGATTATGATGTACGCATTGAAAGGAATAAAACTGAGAGTCGTCTTATAAACAAACCATCCAAGCGGGACATTGAAAAATCTGAACAGTTGTTTAGAAGATTGGAAGACA
>JBAZFL010000155.1:0-4894 GCA_041653455.1 Clostridia bacterium | reverse complement strand
AAAAGCGAAAAAAAATAATATAAATCAAGTCTTGAATATAGTATACTCATATATGTAACGGGGGGGTTATTGTATGAGAAAAAATAAGGAATTATCCAAACTGGGAAAACATTATTCTCTTAGTGTTTTGTCTGCTCTGAGAAACAGAATTTTGCCATTTATCTTGTCTTTTGTATTTTTCATCACCATGATTCCGGTTATACCAGTAACTGCTACTACCGGGACACTTGAAATGGAGCAGTCTTTTGTTTCTCCAAATACAGCTGGAGCATTCATAATAAGTGATACAAATACATTTAATGTGACATTTAGCTTAACATCAGTGGATATGGTTAATCCTACTCTGGTTATTACAGTGCCAAAAGGGATAGAAGTGACATATTATCCTACATCTTCTAATGCAACTCTTGCACCTACTTTGATTTCAGTTAATCCTGTAGCAAAAGTAACTGATGCCGAAGGCAATTCTGTTATTACATATAAATTCAGAACAGATATGACAGCTATAGGTTTCAACATTACATTAAAACCTACATACAGACTTGATGAGACAATCTATACTGTATCTGCCCAGTATAGTGATGGGGAAACAGTTATTGATACCAAGCAGGCATCTGTGACTATATCTGAAAATCCTACATTGAGTAATAATATTATGTATTTTTACAATAGCCTTAATACATATGTTTACAGAGACGGGCTGAATGATTATTATGCTCCATGTAACAGTTATGTATATTACTCTCCAGAAAGAAATAACCATTACTCATATGACTATATAGAGTATACAGTTCCCCTTCCCGATCAAGCAGTGCCAGGTCTTGGACAGGGAAGCAGTTTTTCCCCATTCGAAGCTGGTGTTTCATATACTATAGGTTCAGGAACGGATGCGTATTCAGTTAAGTATTACGAGTCATATAACTATATAAATGCATCCGGTACTACTATCGGTACAGGTAAAGCATTGGTTTACACTTTACCGGATACTCATGCATTCACAGCAGGTAATTCATATTATTCGTTTGCACAGAATATTTATCTGAAGATATCTGTATCAGAACCTGGTGAATATTCTAAGAACATACGGCCTCAGATAAAGGCAAATGCAAAAGGAACGGATATTGTTCTTGCTGATTATGCTGATTATAGCAGTAATTTATATTCAAATTTATACTATTATCTTATTGGAGCGCAGATTAAAGTATATAATATTTCAGATTATTTATATGCATATAATTCATATACATATTCACCTTATGTCGGATACTATATCCTTCCCGTTGAAAGAAATACTTCATATATTTCATATGTATATAACAAGACAGAACAGACAGTAACTGATTTAAAGGTAGAGTATACGTTTGCGAAAAAACTATATGCTGATAAGATAATGTTTAATCTCAATTCTTCATTAACAAGTGATTATCCCAATACCGCTTCGGTAAGATATAAGACATTTCTGGGAGGGGACACAATATATGAAGCTTCTTTTAATGCTGATCTAAAAGAATTTCAATTAACAGATCCGCTTGATGCCATTACCTGGATGGAGGTCACATATAACAGGCTGCCTCATTACCAATATGGAACGAACTTAATGTATGCGTATCTTACTAACAGAGATGAAGTTGCATCAACAGGCCAGATTACTGCAAAAATCATATCAGCACAGCCAGAGGTACTGGGTCCGATTCCGACACAAGCCACAACGACATATACCTTTTCGCTAATAGCTTCATTCCCGACTAGGACATGGCAGGAGATAAGTCCGGTAACTCTGAATAAAGGAGACACATTCAGACTGAACTTCAGGTTATCATACGATTCAGCAGAAGTTGTAAATCCTGAATATTATATAATTATGCCTTCCACATATATATTCATGGGATATACTCCAAGTACAGTATTTCAGAACATCGAATACGATTTATCTGTGAGGGATATTGGTGATGGCAACACGCTTTACTCTTTGAAGTATAATGATAATATCGGCAGAAATGGACAAAACATAGGATACTTCTCGTTCAAAGTAGGTCCGGCTGTACCGACGACTACTGTACAGACAAGAAAGCTTCCGGTTGCGGTATATTATCAGCATGATGGGACATATTACCCATACAGGACATCATACATGTATACTGATATTAACGACTATGACGGAGATGAAAGCACGACGGATCAGTTAGCTTATGCGCCTGACTCGGAGTTAACTACTGTTACTATAAATTCAGTAAGCGCTATGACTGCCCAGAGTTATCTTACATCCGATGTAACCGAAGGCGAAAATACAACAATGCAGTACAGATATGATTCAGCTGGTTCATATAAATACTATATGTACAACGGCCTTCAGGCTGGAAATGATGCTTCAGATCTTGTAATAGATATTACTGTGCCAAGAAAAAATGCATCATTTTTGTATAATGATGCGACATACACATCCAGATTTGATGCAAAACTTACAGGTCCTGTTAACTTAACAGGGGATCTATTCACAAACTGTACAGTTGAGTATAAGCTTGATGGTTCTGAAACATATATTGCTGATGCATCAGGTCTATGGGATCAGGTTTCAGCTATAAGGATTACAACAGAGACTGGAAGGAGCCTGACAAGCACAAACAGTGCTGTTATTAAAGTTCCATTTTCTGTAAATGGTTTTGACAGCTCCACGACTACCTCACATTATGCATACTTTGATACCCAGATGCATTATACTCTGACTTCAACAGGCGAGACGGTTCACATATCCAGAATAGAACCTAATTCTCTGCAAGCAGCTTACACGAACATAACAGGAACAGTATATAAGGATTTTAATGCAAACGCAGTAAAAGACGCTAATGAGACAAGCAGAAGCTACAGTATAATGCTTTATTCTGGTACATCTGCTCAAGGCTCATATCTAAGATTAACTTATGCAAATAGCTCGACAGGGTTTTATTCATTAGGAGTGATATGCCCAGGAACATATACATTGAAAATTGCAAAAGACAGCACTGAATATTACCCTGCTATAGGATCCTTCCTTTTTGATGACCAAGGTACCTATACTTTTACGCTTGGTTACCCGACTACAGACCAGATATCTAATGTTAATCTTGGAATCATTTCACCAAGGACCCTTAATCTGAATTTCACAACAGTTAAAGTTCTTGAAGGTACGACAAGGAATATTGTTCCATCAATAGATCCTGTTTTATCATCCTCAGAAGCTTCTATATCATATTCATCATCTGATGAATCAGTTGTTACAGTTAGTTCATCGGGAGTTTTAACTTATGTATCAGATGGTACTGCTACAGTGACAGTTACAGTCCCTCAATTATCCGGATTTGCCGCATTGGAGGGCGAAGCAGATACAATATCAAAGACAGTATCAGTAACATGTGAAAAACCTGGGTGTAACATAACAGCAGCTCCCTATGCTTCGCTTAATGGGACAAATACTCCAGTCACCAGCCATAACATCCAGCTGACAAGGGGAGTTACGTCATCTTTGAGATTCTATTACATTTTTAACCGCGGAGGATACTGCAATGCGGGCCATACAAACAGCAAGATCGTCACATGGTCAGTATATGATGCAGGCGGGACAGATGCGGTTATGTCTTCTACTACAACAGGATATTATTACTCTTATGATTATGAATTTGCGTATTTATATGTTTCAACACCTGGAACAGTTATATTAAAGGCGACAGAAACATGGCCTCATGATTCTACACTAAAACCAGAGGATATTTATGTAACAGTGAATGTATACGGGCAGTATGATATATCCTTACCAACAAGTACTGGTTTCACTATAACTCCATATATGTCATCCAGCCCGGTTAACCATAACGGAGCATACTCCTTTGCTGTCAGCTTGTCAGCAGGATATAACCAGTCAGATATAACCGTTAAGTCAAACGGGACTAACCTTACTTTGACAGATGGAAGATATACAGTATCAGATATTATTGAAGACAAGAGCATCACTATTGAAGGAGTAACACCAAATACCTATACTGTAACACTTAACACAAACGGAGGGACTATAGGTTCCAATAATGTGACTTCATACACATATGGAACTGTAAGCACTCTGCCTGTCTCTTCTGATATATCAAGAGCTGGTTATACCTTTAATGGCTGGACATTGACAGAAAGCGCTGATGATATTTCATATATTACTTCAATAACCAATACTGAAATGGGGAACAAGCAGTATTATGCAAAATGGACAGCTATACCAGTTGTATCTCCAACATCTCTTTTAGCAGGAGGAGCAACAGCTGAATATGGATATTCATCTGCGACAATAGATGCTACAGTAGTAGCTGCTGATGGACATACTGTTTTAGGATATCAGTGGTATTCATGCAATCAGGATAAATCGAATGCTGTTGCTGTAACTGGAGCAGATTCTGATGAATATTCTGTTCCTTTTGGATATGACGCAGGCACCTACTACTATTACTGTACAGTTACAATACGAAGAACAGATAACTCTTTAACCCAGACCTTCGATACTGATGTTGTGTCCTTTATTGTTGGAAAGAAAGCTTTAACTGCAACAGCATCTGCTAATGATAAAACATATGATGGAACTGCTCTAGCAAGCGGAAATATTAGTTTAAGTGGAGTTTTAGGTACAGATGATGTATCTGCAACTGGAACATTCACATTCACAGATGTAAATGCAGGAAATGACATTAATGTCATTGTTACGAGTATTGCTCTTTTTGGAACTGATGCTAATAACTATACGGTCAATACGTCAGCTTCAGGTTCAGCGGATATACAAAAAGCCTTGCTTACTGCTACTGTAGGGAATTATTCCAAAACATACGGGCAGGATAATCCTTCATTCAGCGTTTCAGTTACTGGGTTTGTAAATGGAGAGAAC
>JBAZFL010000154.1:0-4949 GCA_041653455.1 Clostridia bacterium | reverse complement strand
TCTATTACTTCCTTCCATAATATATATCTACTTCCAACAAATTATATCATACCGTCATATGCCAATCAATTTATACATTAAGTATGTTTAAATACATAGTCCATTTCTAAGAGAGCATATAGGGAACAAATGTGCATAAAGTAAACCAGAAAGTTTCCAATATTCTTGTATAAAACCCTCTTTATAACCTCAAAAATAGTATTTTACTTAAGAATATAAACTGTTAAAAACGCTTGTTATTGAATGTCATAAAATGCGGGAGTATAATAAATGCATAATGTAACAAAGCGAATTGAGAAATTAATCTAACTGCATATTTATTATGATGACATAAATGATTTGAATTAATAGTATGTCATCATGAATCGATTGAAACTAAGGGGTTAATAATATGGGATATAATAAAAAAAGTTATGTAAGGAAGTGCGTAGTAATATTATCTGTGATAATGCTGACAGGTTTGCTTATGGCATCCTGCAAAAATCTGCCTAAAAATGGAACTAAATACATTCTGGGAAGCTTCAGCAGCGATATCATTATACAAAGAACAGATGGCCAAAGTCCATTAATGATGCCATACAAATATTCCAGGATTTTACTTGAGGATAAATATTTGTATAAAGAAGAGATTTTTGGAATCAGCATAGCTTCTGTTAAATATGAGATAAACAGCACAGGTATGAGTTGGGATGGTTTTACAGATGTTCTGGTTAATACTGATAGTAAAATGGCCAAGGATGCTATTAAGTCAGTAAAGTACTGCATAGGCATAACTGATTTAAACGCTATAATCTTAGATAAAGGAGAAAGCGACATTACGCTTTATGAAGGCTACTCTGCTGATTTACTTATAAGCAGCAGTCAAGACTATGTTATTATTCCATCTTCAATTAGCAGTTATATAAACAACAAATTACCAGCAGGAGAAAGAGCATTGGTCATACGGTATACAGATACTGGTTTAGCAGATATTTTCACGATAATCGGAGAGTATACTGCAGAAGATGAACAAGACACACTTTACCTTTCATACTCAGGTTTTAGCGAATTAATACTAGCTGGCCAGAATGATATATCAGATCATGTTGACTCCTTACAGATTGATGTTTACGAGGAAAAGGACCTTACAAAGTTTGCAGAGTATCTATGCGGATATTTCGCTGATTCAAATTTACTTGCTCAATATTCAGACAGGCTAAATATGTTAAATGAGCCTTATCTATACAGATTTGTACATTCAATGAATATAAATCCGATAATTTTGGAGACACCTGAAGAGGAAGAAGCGAATTTTAACAAATCCAGATTCACTATTTCAAGAACTGACGGAAATGTTGATCTTGGGATGTCATATAAATATGCAGATGCATTAATAAGAGATTATGAGACATATTCACAATACATAACAGATATAGTAATAAGTACAGGAGTGAAGGGAGTTGACCCAAGAGATTATCCTCCATTTACCAATGTGCCAAGTTATGAATTACATTTATCATTTGACAGCGGGTTTGCAAATGATATTAAGGACCCTCTCATATTTGCCAGCTTCCCCTATCATCAGGCTATTACAAGTATAAGTGAAATAAAAAGAATGAAGAGTGACTGTGAGATTACATTTTATGGTGACTATACGAATAAGGACCTTGTTGTTCCAAGACAGAAAGACTGTAAGGGATTTATAAAAGGATATGCCATAATACCTGCTACACTGGATGAAGCTTCTCAGAACAAAGGTAATCTTGCCAGTTTCGACAACTATAATTTTTATTTAAAAGAAAAAAATGCAGCTCCACTCAGTTATTCAATTAATCCCGGATTTAAGGTAATCGGTTATTATACGACTACTGATGAGTATGACACCGTATATATAACATATGCTGGAAGTAACGAGAAGTATAAAAAAGAGCCATTTAAGAGCGAATGTATAGAGTCTATAGTTATAGAGACAAAAGGCAATATTGATATCACGCCATTGATAGAATACTTGGAACAGTTTTTTGTACCTTCAGATAATATTGCAAAATATATGGGAAAAAAGAATGTATTAAATATGGAATATGAATTCTATTATAGTATGACGGATGGCACGGAATAATTTGATAAAAATGCAAGTTATTATTGACAATCAATATATAAGGGAATAAAGTATTTATATATCACTAAACGGAGGAAATGGAAATATAGTATGAAAAAGTCGAAAAAACTTGTCTTATGCATTCTAATTATTGCATTAATAACATTATCATCAATTAATGCATATGCTGCGATGTGTTCACATGGATGGGAGTATTGGGAAGTAATGGATGTGGATTATGATTATGAGTATATTGATAGTGGTGTTTGTTATGCTACAATAACAACATATGTTGAATGCAAAATATGTGGTACAACAGGTGAACTTATGTCATATGGAATTAATTCTCATGAATGGGTTAGGGAAGATTTAGGTCATATACCAGGAACAAATATGCATAGGTTTAATAATACATGTAATAATTGTAGTTATTCGTTTATTACAGAAGAATTCTGTTCAATACCGCACTAGCTAATATAACACTGAAGATTAATTAAATGAAAATGGGGAATATTTATGAGAAAAAAAATTATAGTAAAGAAGAATTTATGGATTTTAGTTATATGCATTATTGTTGTATTAGTAGCAACAGCATTAATTGTATTCCGTGATGATTTGATCAAGCAGGGAAATAACTATGATAACATGATAATTATAGAAAGAATAGACGGACAGGAGTCATTAAGGATGCCCTATAAGTACCTGGATAAAATTCTCAGAGATAAATCATTTTATCTAGAAGAGATTGAAAGTATCAGTGTGTCATCTGTCAAATTTGCAATAGGAGAAGAAAGTATAGGATGGGGAATAGATGAAGGTGGTCTGGTAAATACGGAAGACAAAGACGCTGTGGAAATTTTAGGAGGTATTAAGTACTGTAAGGGTATATCAGATATATACGCCATAATTACTGAAAAGAAGAACAGTAGTGTAGAGTTTTATGAAGGATATTATGCTGAGATGCTTATTAATAATAGAGAAGACTATGTTATCATACCGTCATCCATGAGTAAATTCATAAATGAAAACCTTGTACCTGAAGAAAAAAGAATGATTCTTCGCCATTCTGATGGTTCTGGCTACTTAGGTTTCTGTACAATAATAGGAGAGTATACAACAAAGGACGAATATGACACAATATATGTATCATATTCAGGTATGGTAAATCTTATACAATCAGGAAATATTGATATGTCGGAATATGTAGATACCTTTAAAATAAAATTACACGAAGGTAAAGATTATACTAAACTGATAGAGTATCTCAATACATATTTCGCTGATGCAGATTCTCTTGAGAAATATGAAGGTAAAACTAATATGTTTGATGACCCATATATATATCAGTTTGTACATTATTCGAAATAGTATGTTTTTAACGCAAATGCTGATAGGGATTTTGTGACTGCCTACAGAATATATATGTTGTGCAGAAGGAGATTCATGGAGTATTCTTTAAAATCGTTTTACAGGACACCAGCAAAAAGCATCATATACATATTACTGTTAGCTTTAACAGCAACATCATTATGTACAAGTCTTGCTATGTGGAGATACTCTTCAAAAAGCATCAAGCATGTTAAAGACACTTTTACAACAATAGGCGTGTTGTCCGAGTTGGAATTTATAGAGCAAAGTTATGTAAAAGCAGATACTCCTTTGTATGATTATTCCATCCTATCAAGAGTTAAAAATAAAGCTATGGAATCAGAATATACTGTAACTGCTGATATTCGTGAATATTTAATGGGGTATAACGAGAATATTTATGCGGATGTTAAACAAGGTAGTGAAGTTGAGACATATCCTTATTGTATGTCGATTGTTACAGGAATATGCGAAAGTATTGAATTTCAATATTCCCTAAATTACAAAGCTGTTTTAAGAATAGATTACAGCGACCTCAATATAATACCTGATTTTATTAACAAATTTGAGGATCCGCAGTTAATTGACATACTAGGCACATATATAACAGAGGATAATAAAAGTCCGTTCAAGGTTGGTGAAAAATATATGGTATATGTAATGTGCAACTCATATTACATACATGATGGATATGTTAATTATATTAATGCCCGTGTAGACAGAATAGCAGAGGATTACTATAAATACGAAGAGTATGTTGAATACGATTCAACAACAATGAAAGAAGAATTCGGAGAGTTTGATGAAAATAAAGTTTTCTTAAAACTTAATAATCCATCTTTGTATATGGTGCAGAAGATTGATACAACAGCTTATGATTATATTGAAAATGAAAAAGGCTTATGGGCAGAGAGAGTTGAAAAATGTAGGATAACTCAGCATTCAGTTGAGTTGATTCTGACAAACCGGATAAACAGTATTTACATGTTCAATACAAATGAGGCATACATTGTTAAAGGAAGGAATATTACAGACGAAGAGTTTGCAAATGGAGCACATGTATGTGTTGTCAGCAGTTCCTTCGCTACGAATAACAAACTGAGTATAGGGGATAAACTGATACTCAAAGTTTATGAGAATGATTTCAAAATCTTATCCAGTACAATAAAAAGAACAGACGGTGAAGAGGGTGTATGGAGGTCACTTGAAGGGAAAGATAAACTGGATGTTTGGTTATCAAAGGGATTTAATCCTAATAAAGGATTTTTCACAGAAATAGAATATGAGATTGTAGGAGCATATGCAACAGAGAAGAGAGCAGACAGAAATGAATTTACTTTTACCAATAATGCGGTTTTTGTTCCTCAGAAATCAATAGAAGGGGATTTCAATACAGAGCCAACCGTACATACTATAAAAAGATATACAGACAAGCTTGTTTACACTGATTTATTACGGACCAGTATACCAGGTTCATTTTCAATTATTATTAAAAACGGATACA
>JBAZFL010000153.1:0-4961 GCA_041653455.1 Clostridia bacterium | reverse complement strand
TAAAAAGATAAAAAGCACCGGCAAGAATTAGAAATACCGGTGCTTCATATTAAATCTGCTTTTATCAGTTAATCAATTCTGACTTTCCTAAAAGCCTCTGAATCATGGCGGCTGCTTCCGCACGGGTTGTGTAGCTCTTTGGCGAGAGAATATCAGATGCTGTCCCATTGATTATCCCCTCTTTAAGACAGGCTGCTATGCTATCTCAAAATCAACCGGCTAGATGACAAGCTGATAAACTCCTTCGTTGTCAGCATCTGCTACAACCTGTACCATATCCGCAGTGTATATGTTTTATTTTACAGCGCTGGATATTTTCCTTATTAAAGAAGACTTGCATATAAGATAAATTTATATGCTTAAAAATAAAACAATTCCTCAAATGTTTTATCTAAAGCAATGCATAATATTAATGCTAACTTCGCTGTGGGATTAAACTGGCCTGTTTCTATTGAACTAATCGTATTTCGGGATACACCTACTATTTTTGCAAGTTCTGATTGAGATAATCCTTTTTCATTTCTGACTTCATTCAACCTATTATGCAGGACTAGAGAATTTTCCATAAGATATCAACCTCTCATACTCATGATAAATCCAATCAGAAAAAATGCACATATACAATAATATGAAATGGTTATTAGTATCTCATGTTTCTTTCTTAGTTTAATAGCCTTAATTAGAAAAACTGTTCCTAATATACTGAAATTGACCACCCAACAACCCCAATTAATGGTTTTTGTAAAATACCATTGCAAAAGACTTATTATTACACAGACACCACATCCGATAATATATGCGATTTTACCTGCTTGTTTTAAACATTCAATTTCTGCAAAATCCTGATTCCTGTTTTCCTTCCTGCTTCTTGCCAGAACTTCTTCTTTGTTCATAAACAATCCTCCCTAATGTTGCCAAGTTTTATTGGCAAGTAAAATATATCACTGCCAAGTTTACTTGTCAACACAATTTTAAGCTAAATATAAATATGAGCGTATATTTTCATCTTCGCAGATATAGATTATTAGCACATGCTATAAAATTCTGACCTGTTAGCATATATGACGGTAATATATGGAACATGCATTAAATTAAAAAACTCCCCAGAAGATGTTTTCCGGGGAGTCTGAATTTGTATTGAATATCTCAAAGATATTATCTCTTTGAAAACTGTGAAGCTTTTCTTGCTTTCTTGAGTCCTGGTTTCTTTCTTTCTTTCTCTCTTGGATCTCTTGTAAGGTAACCGGCTTTTTTAAGAGCAGGTCTCAAATCCGGGTTAGCTTCAAGTAATGCTCTTGCTATTCCGTGCCTGATAGCTCCTGCCTGGCCTGTGAATCCGCCGCCTCTAACATTTACAAGTACATCATATTTGCCCTTAAGTTTAGTAAGGTCAAGTGGCTGATTAACTATGATTGTTAGTGTTTCCAGTCCGAAATATTCGCTTATATCCTTATCATTAATCGTAATGTTTCCTGTTCCTGCAACTAATCTGACTCTGGCTACAGAACTCTTTCTTCTTCCTGTTCCGCAATACTGTGTCATAACTTAACCTCCCGCTATTTATTCAGATCCAGAACTACTGGGTTCTGCGCCTGATGGTTGTGTTCGCTTCCTGCATATACCTTCATCTTCTTGAGCATGTGGCTTCCCAATGTGTTCTTCGGGAGCATGCCTTTGACGGCCTGAGTGATAATTCTGTCAGGATGCTTAGCCATCATATCTTTGTATACTACTTCTTTCAATCCTCCGATGTAACCTGTGTGTCTTCTGTACATCTTCTGGGTTTCTTTCTTTCCTGTAACTTCAACCTTCTCAGCATTGATCACAATAACAAAATCTCCTGTGTCAACTGATGGTGTGAATTCAGGCTTGTTCTTTCCTATAAGAATCTTGGCTATCTCACTTGCTAATCTGCCTAATGTCTGGCCGCTAGCATCTATGACATACCACTTTTTCTCTATACTGTCAGCTTTTGCCATAAAAGTCTTCATATTCTGCTTGTTCTCCTCCATAATTAATGCCGTTCTTCACGGCATGGGTAATTTTAATACATATATTTAATCTTGTCAACATATTTTTTATATATCTCTCGTAATCTTTTTTATTCTCTCAAATGCTCTTAAAATCGCCGTTTATCTCGTGCTTCATTCCATAAATTCATCAAGTATAAGGTTATAGTGAGGAAGCATGTTTTCCATAAAGTATTTAACCTCAGGAAGATCAGAGTCTTCTATGCTCTTCTTTAGAGAGTCATATGCCTTATCAAAATCCTTGTTGCCTCTGTCCTTTTCTTCTTTGCATTTAATAAAACCGGAGATTTTGTCAGCCGCTTTAATAATCTTCTTATCTTCAACTGAAGGATTGAAATACTCGAAATAGCTTTCTTTTATACTGTCATCCTGCATCTTCAAAATATTATTCACTGCATCCGCTTCTATTTTCTTGTAAGCTTTTTCGATATCCTTATTTGCATACTTTACCGGAGTCGGAAGATCGCCAGTAAGCGCTTCATTAACATCATGAAACATCGCACCTGCAGTAATCCTGTTAACATCATAGTTCCTGCCAAATTTAGCATTCCCGATAAGAGCAAGCCCCTGTGCTATAACTGCGACATCATAACTATGCTCTTTTAGATTCTCATAACTTGTATTACGCATCAATCCCCATCGGTTAATATACCCAATTCTGTGAATGAAAGCGAAGAAACTTCCTTTTCTCATTTTATAACCTCCTGATTAACGGATTCTGCAAATAAGAACCCTATTTCTACCCTTCTTTCCTCTCCTAAAAACGGAACAAGCAGGGTAAGTTTATTCTTGTGTTTATCAACTGCTACTATTCTGCCCTTAAAGCTTGTCAGAGGCCCTTTAGTTATAACTGCTGTCTGACCTTCCTCAAAACTTACCTCAGGCGCCTCTATTACTCCGTAAACATTCATTATTCCTGCAAGAAGCTCCATTTCCTCTGCAGGTACTGGCATAAGGGTAAAAGTACTCCTGTCCCTTAACAGTCTATATACTCCAGGAATTCCTTTTAGAATATTATATATCTCAACATCAATAATACCATTTGCAAATACATATCCAGGAAATACTGTCTTGAATGATTTGATTCTCTGTTTTTCCTTCTTTATGAACTTTATTGCTGTTGGGATTACAAAATTTAGCTTTATGTCTTTTCTCTCACATATGCTAATAAGGTTATCTCTTGCTTTTACCTCTTCACCGCTTCTTACATGAAACACATACCACGAATTTATATATCCCTGTTCTTCGCTTATTACAGTCTCATAAACTTGCGCCATAAATATACCTCTTTTTTTAATTTTAACATTTATGCCATACCAATACAATATATGGCTGCGAACGATATGCAAAGGAAAGGCCCTAATGATATCTCCTGTCCTCTTGTAAGTTTAGATATGCATGAATAAACTGCAGCTGGGAAAAAAGCAAGAAGGAATCCATAAATTATCCCGCTAATACCTAGTACAAACCCGCATGCGAAGCAAAGTTTTATATCTCCTCCACCTATTCCTTCTTTTTTGAATATTATCAAAGAAAGAAAATTCATTAATTCAAGAAATCCTCCTCCTATCATACAGCCAAACAATCTGAATTTCAGGTTCTCTAACGATAAATCCGATAAAAGCAGCATCACCCCTACAATACATATGATTATATGAAATCTGTCAAAAATATATCCAGACTGGGTATCTGTGTATGTTATACAGCATAAGCAGAAAAGAAATATGACCATAATAACCTTACTTAAAACATCAGGCTTCATGTATATAGATAACATGAAGGAAAGTGACAGTATAACTGAAAGCATGAATCCCATATCATCATAGAATATAGGATCATCCGAATATGACAATTTCCTTAATGGCCTTACCAGGAGCCTTGAAAACATTATTGAAACCGGTATTGAAATAAGATAATGCAAAATCATATGCATTTATTATTCATCAGTTTTCTGTATTAATACACAGACAATCATATTCTTGTGGAAATACCTAAAGATAGTGTTATACAATACAGTGGAGGTAAAAAGTTATGTATGATATATCCGTAAATAGGAATATAGAGTGGAAAGCCTTCTGGCTTCATGATCCCATATTCAAGAAACAACCAGTTATCCAGCCTGTCGACGCAAGAAGATCAAAATACTTAAGGACCGAAATTCATAACAGGCATACATTATTCCGCAAAGAATTCAATGTTGAAAATCTTCCAGTTAAAAGTGCGAAACTGTATGTTACTGCAGATGACTGCTATAAGGCGTATGTAAACGGTAAATTTTTAGCATACGGGCCTGCCCAGGCTTTAAGCTTCGCATATAACTATAACGCTTTTGAGATAAAGAAGCTTCTAAAGCCAGGGCTAAATACCATCGCTTTCCACATATTCTATCAGGGAATGCTGAACATGGCGCTTATCTCAGCTGATAACCTTAACGGCATGATTTGCATGTTAGAGATGGAGTATACAAATGGAAAAACTCAAAGAGTATCTTCAGATGACTCCTTTAAATGCTATCAGCTTATGGCTTATTCGTCTGACAAAGTATATGGATATGAAACACAGTTTTCTGAAAATATTAATCTTAACCAGTTCCCATACGGATGGAATGAGACAGGTTTTAATGATACATTGTGGCTTTCCCCTTTCATCTCTTCAGTCCCATACCCTATGTCATACAGCCTTATACCTCAGATAACACCTACAGTGTCATTTGATATTTCCTACCCTGCTAATATTATAAAAAAGGAAAAAGGCCATTATCTGTTGGATTTCGGTCAGGAAATATGCGGAAACACCGTAGTAACCGCAAAGGGTAAAAAAGACCATGTTATAACCATATGGCACGCTGAAGAATTAGATGAAGACGGTACATCTGCAAGGCATAACATGCGGTGCGGATGCGATTATGAAGAGACTATTACGCTAAGCGGT
>JBAZFL010000152.1:0-4989 GCA_041653455.1 Clostridia bacterium | reverse complement strand
GTTAATATAAGCTGTCCGAATGTACATAATGGAGGGATGAGCTTTGGAACAAGCGCTGAAATGGCTGCCAAGGTAACTAGAGCTGTTGTAAAAGCTGCAGATAAACCGGTTTATATAAAATTATCTCCAAATGTCACAGACATAGTGTCAATAGCAAAAGCATGCGAGCAAGCAGGCGCTTCAGGAATATGCGCTATTAATACTCTTTTAGGAATGAGGATCGATATTAAAAAGAGGAAACCTGTATTAGCCAATATAACCGGAGGGTTATCTGGTCCTGCAGTCTTTCCTGTAGCTGTTAGGATGGTTTACCAGATATATAAAGCTGTAAGTATCCCGATAGTAGGCATTGGCGGAATCAGTTGTGCTGATGATGTAATAGAAATGATGATGGCAGGAGCAACAGCTGTTCAGATAGGTTCAATGAATCTTATTGATCCATATATATGTAAGACGATTATAGAAAAGTTGCCTGACATGCTGAATAAACTTGGAATAAAGGATATAAATAAAATAATAGGAGGAGCACATTAAATGAATAAGGATGTAATAATAGCATGTGATTTCCCATCAAAAAAAGAAGTGATGGAATTTTTAGATTTGTTCGGGCAAAAAAAACCTTTTGTAAAGATAGGTATGGAGCTTTTTTATTCAGAAGGTCCGGATATAGTAAGAGATATCAAGAAAAAAGGTCATAAGATTTTTTTAGATCTTAAACTTCATGATATACCCAATACGGTTGAAAGAGCTATGAGAAGCTTGTCGCGTCTGGATATTGATATGGTGAATCTTCATACTTCAGGTACCGTAAAGATGATGCAGGCTGCTCTTAAAGGTCTTACAAGAGCAGACGGGACCCGTCCTCTTTTAATCGGAGTAACGCAGCTTACATCTATAAACAGTCAGGAACTTAATGACGAGCTTATGATAAGCGGGAATATGGATGAAGTGGTTATTAATTATTCGAAGCTGGCATTGAAAGCAGGGATAGACGGGGTTGTATGCTCACCTTTGGAAGCTGGGAAAGTAAAGGATGTATGCGGTAAGTCTTTTGTTACTGTAACTCCGGGTATACGTTTTGAAGACAGCAAAAAAGATGACCAGTCACGTGTAACAACCCCTTTTGAGGCTTCCAAAATAGGATGCGACTACATTGTAGTCGGAAGGCCTATAACACAAGCTGATGACCCTGTGCGAGCATACAGAAGGTGCATAGAAGAGTTTGTGGAGGGCAGGGAAACCAAATGAAAAGAAAGATAGCAGAGCATTTGCTAAACATACAAGCAGTATTTTTAAATCCTGACAAACCATTTACTTGGGCAAGCGGGATTAAAAGCCCTATATACTGCGATAACAGGATAACTTTATCCGATCATCTGGTGAGGATGGATATTGAGAATGGGCTTGCAGAATTAATAACAAAAAATTATCCGCAATGCGAAGTGGTAATGGGTACAAGTACTGCAGGTATAGCTCATGCTGCAATAACTGCACATATATTAGGTCTGCCTATGGGATATGTCCGCTCTGCAGCAAAAGATCACGGAAGAGGAAATCGTATCGAAGGAAAGCTCTTGCCAGGACAGAAGACTGTTGTAGTGGAAGATCTCATATCTACAGCAGGTAGCGTAATAGATACTGTTGAAGCATTACGGAATGAAGGTGCAGATGTTCTGGGGATTGTAAGCATATTCACATATGGTATGGCAAAAGGAATTGAAAGACTTAAGGAAGCATGCGTTATAAATATATCATTGACAGATTTTGATACAGTAATTGATGTTGCATCTGAAAAAGGATATATAAAAGCTGCTGACAAAAACAGATTATTAAAATTTAGAGATAACCCCTCTGATGAAGGATGGATTGAAGCATAAGGAGAAGAGTATGAAGCATCTTATGGATATAACTGACCTTACTACATCGCAGATAGATGACCTTATTGAGACTGCAAATGATATAATCGTTAACCCGATGAAATATCAGGATATATGTAAAAGAAAAAAACTGGCCACTTTATTTTTTGAGCCAAGTACGAGGACAAGACTAAGCTTTGAAGCGGCAATGATAGAGCTAGGAGGCAGTGTAATAGGGTTTTCCACTTCTGACAGTTCTTCTTCGTCAAAAGGAGAAAGCGTTACTGACACAGTTCAGACTGTAGCATATTATTCTGATATAATCGCGATGAGACATCCCAAAGAAGGCGCTCCGCTTGCAGCATCCAAAAGGACTACAGTTCCGATAATTAATGCTGGAGATGGAGGCCACAGCCATCCCACACAAACTCTAGCAGATCTTTTAACTATTCAAAGGGAAAAAGGCAGACTGACAAAAATGACAGTCGGTTTCTGCGGTGATCTTAAATTCGGAAGAACTGTTCACTCCCTCATAAGTGCTCTTTCAAGATATGAGGAAATAGAGTATGTTTTCATATCCCCAAAGGAATTAGTAATACCAGACTATGTGAAAGCTAATATTTTAGATAAAAACAGAATCAAGTATGTAGAAACTGCAAACATGGATGAGTATATGCCAAAACTTGATATACTTTACATGACAAGAGTTCAGAGGGAGAGATTCTTCAACGAAGCAGACTATATCCGGTTAAAAGACAGCTACATACTTACTCCTGACAGACTGGTTTGTGCAAGAAAAGACCTTTGCATTATGCATCCTCTGCCAAGAGTGAACGAGATTTCTGTCAGAGTGGATGATGACCCCAGAGCATGCTATTTCAAACAGGTGCAAAATGGTAAATATATACGTATGGCGCTCATATTGATGCTTTTAGATTTAACAGTATAATGGAGGATGATATGAAAATAGACAGCATTCTGGATGGCATAGTTCTAGACCATATAAAATCAGGTAACAGTATGAGGATATATAAATACCTCAATCTTGAAGATTTGAAATGCTCAGTTGCTGTTATCAGGAACTGCAGAAGTAAAAAGTATGGAATCAAAGATGTAATTAAAATAGATTCAATAATTGATATGAATCTTGATGTTCTTGGATACATAGATCCGAATATAACTGTAAATATAATACGCGATGGCAAGATATCAGATAAGAAGCACCTTGAACTGCCTGAAAAGCTTGTAAATGTGATAAAGTGTAAAAATCCAAGATGCATCACATCGATAGAACAGGAGATAGAACAGGTTTTTAATCTTACCGATAAGGAAAACAGGATATATAGATGTGCATACTGTGAAACGAAATCAGACAAGGAAGAGTTTTAGTATATAATATATAGTAATAATATATGAAAGGATAAAACCTTTTGATTATACAAGGTAAAGAAATAAAAGGGCTTTTTCTGGCTCCTATGGCGGGAATAACAGATGCGCCATTTCGAACAGTATGTGTTGAGCATGGCGCTGCACTTACATATTCTGAAATGATCAGCGCTAAAGGCCTTTTATATGACGACAAAAAAACTAAAAAACTTTTAAGTAAAACAAATCCCTCAGAACCATTCGCAATTCAGATATTCGGCTCTGAAATTGAGCCTATGAAGTATGCTGCACAATATGTATCTTCTTTAAATCCGGTACTCATTGATATCAACATGGGCTGTCCGGTTGCAAAGATAGTGAAGAATCTGGAAGGAAGCGCTTTAATGAAAGATATAAAAAAGGCATATCAAATCACAAAAGCTGTGGTTGAAGCGTCAAATGTACCGGTCAGCGTGAAATTCCGTTCAGGTTTTGACAAGCAGAATCTGAACTATATTGATTTTGGCAAGGCGATGGAAGAAGCAGGAGCAGCTTGTATCACTCTGCATCCTCGAACACGGGATATGTTTTATTCAGGTAAAGCTGACTGGAGCCATATTATTGAATTAAAAGAAAATGTAAATATACCGGTTATAGCAAATGGTGATGTTATCTGTGAACAGGATATAGAAGATATTAGAAATCAGACAGGATGCTATGATGTGATGATTGGTAGAGGAAGCTTGGGTAATCCATGGATATTTTCCAACACTATCCCTTCGACAGAACAGCGGGTTAATGTGTTCAAATATCATATGGACCTTCAGATAAACTATAACGGTGAAAAAAAAGGAATAATGGAAATGCGCAAGCATGGCGCCTGGTATTTTAAAGGTCTTCATAATAGTGCTAAATTAAGGGATCTCATTTTCAAAGCAGTGACACGGAATGATGTTATCAGATGCATAGAAATGATTCTGAATACTGAAAATAGTTAAAAATCAAGAAAAACAAAGAAATATTAAGAAAAAACGAGATATTAAAAGATATGCTAGAATATTTCATCTTAATGGTCAGATAAGGTCAAAATATATACTTGAAGCTATAGAAGAGTGTGTTAAAATATAGATAGGTCAAGGAAAGTCAAAGTTTAATGGAGGTGACGAGAATGTTTGACTTAATAACAAGAAATAAGAGAAATGATTACAGTGTACTGGATCTTATGAATGATTTCTTCAGTACTGATGTTATGACAAGCACCCAGGGTTTCAAGGTTGATGTTTCGGAAAATGATAAAGAATATGTCCTTGAGGCTGAGCTTCCGGGGTTTGACAAGAAAGATATATCAGTAGAACTGAAGAACAACTATCTTACAATTTCAGCTATTAGAGATTGCGAGAAGGAAGAGAAAGAGAAAAATTTCATAAGAAGAGAAAGATGCTATGGTGAATTTTCTAGAAGCTTCTATGCTAAGGGAGTAAAACAGGAAGACATCAAAGCAAAATATGATAATGGAGTACTTGCAGTAACATTACCCAAAAGAGAAAAAGAAGAAGCTCCAAGCACTACTATCGAAATCAAATAATGACAGTATCAAAAGTTTTATGAAGCAAATCCGGCATAAGCCGGATTTCTTCTTTAAAAAAGTGTAAAATTGTCAGTTATTTACTGCTTAATAGAATTTTAAAAATAAATAAAAAAATATGTTGACACCATAAAACTGCTGTGCTAAGATTTAGAAGCTGTCAAAAAACCGGCCAAGAAATGT
>JBAZFL010000151.1:0-5008 GCA_041653455.1 Clostridia bacterium | reverse complement strand
CTATTATTGAAGCAAGTTTTGTATATTCTCAGTCTTCATGCAATATCAGATATACCTTAAATAAGACAGATAATATTATAGGAGTAAATGTGCGAGTATTCAGTCAGGATAAAAATGTAATGTACAAACTGAATATACCAACTGTTTTAACAAAAGCAAAATGTATAGGTAAAACCTCCTATGGTCGTGACATTCTCATGACCAATGGGAATGAGAATGTATCTCACCAGTGGCTTATGTTGAAGCAGAATGAACATGGGTTTGCTGTTATTAATACTGGGACATATGGTTCAAGCACGAAAAGGGGCGAAATTAGGATGAGTGTTCTACGTACTCCTGGTTATAGTGCTCATCCATATGAAAACAGGCAGATACTGCCCCTAGATAGGTTCTCTCCAAGAATTGATATAGGTGAACGTTTATTTGATTACCAGCTGTGGGCAGGCGAGTTTGAACAGATTAATAATGATATCGATAAGATAGCTTTATTAGAACACCAAAAGCCAATTGTATTGAATTTCAATCCATCTGAACAGGGGCAGAAGGCTAAACCTTTCTGTTTAATTGATAATTCTTCAATAGAACTTATTACAGTAAGAAGAAATGAAGATTCCGAAGGGTACATGATGAGGTTGTTTAATAATCTTGACAGCAAGAACGAATGTAAAATAAATTTACCGCTATTCGGATATGAAAAACAATTGAAGTTTAAGCCTTATGAAATTATGACTTTTAATTGTACTTCTAAAAATATGAAGAAAACAAAGCTTGTATAGTTAATATGAGAAAAACATGTCTTAATGGATGGTGGGATTTTTATCCTGTATATATAAAAAATGAAAATATAGGTATACCTGCACAAGGATGGTTTTTAAAATCATACCTTGTGCCATCCTTATGGCGTAAATCTCTTGAGTGTGTTAAAAGCAGGAATGAAAAATATTTCAGAAATTATACTAATTCAGATTTAGAGAATATTGAAGATCTCGAATTTCTTTATGATGACTTCAATTATCCCAATAAATGGACATTGACTAAAGAGGCATGGGTGCGTACTTATTTCAATCTTGATACTATTAATAAAGACAGTCAGTATATGATACTGCTTGACGCTGTAATGCCTTATTCAAAAGTATATATTAATAGTATTGAAATATCCTTTAACATACATCCGACATTGCCAAATGAAGTTGATGTTACAGAATACATTAAAAAAGGTACAAACGAACTTATATTACATATATTTGATTATGAAAAAGATGAACATGGCAGATATATGACTCCTACAGGTACTATGATGGTTGCAGAAAATTCAGGGATATGGCAGGATGTTTTCTTAATAGAACAGTCAAAACTTCATATAAATGACTGCTTTATAAAAACTTTCATTGATGATATGCGAATAGAAGCGGAAATTTCAATTAAAAACTATTCATCAGAAGAAAGAAATATTTTATTAAAAACATATATACGAGACAAAAAAACAGACAATACTGAGTTGATATTTGATAATTTCGTTTTATCAGTAAAGAAACAAAGCGAGATGGATATTTCAATAAAAGATATTTTTCAGAATGCAGTATTATGGGAACCTTCGAATCCAAAGTTATATACGCTTATAATCGAAATCTATGAGAATGGGATTCTTATTGAAAATTTTAATCAGAATTTCGGTTTCAGACAAATAAGTATTGCAAATAAACATGTATTGCTTAACAATAAACCTATTCATCTTTTTTCAGACTGGGGGCATAAAGTAACTACTTATTGCTACACTAAGGAATGGATTTCAAGCTGGTTTGATATGTTGAAAAATTGCAACATGAATCATAGCAGGCTTCATACTTGCCCGCATCCTCAATTCATACTTGATATGGCTGATGAAAAAGGAATTTTAATTACAGCAGAAACAGGCCTACATGGTTCTGGCGGGTATCAGGCATCAAATAGTGAAGCATACTGGAAAAATGCAAAAGAACACATTCAGAAATTCATTAAACGTGACCGAAACCACCCTTCATTAATTATGTGGAGCGTTGAAAATGAAATGAGATGGAATCAAAAAGGTGATGAACTTCTTTATCCGGAAAAAATTATAAAAAACCTGCCAGAATTAAGAACGCTAATTAACAAACTTGATCCAACAAGACCAGCATATCATGAAGGGGACAGTTCCTTATGGGATGAAACTGACCAGCAGATTATCTCACGACATTACGGAAAAGATGCTGTCGGTGCAGACTGGTGGGATGAGACTAAACCTTTGCATGTAGGTGAGATGGCTTTATATCATTATGAAGGACCGAATACAGCGATTAATCTTATTGGTGATAAAGCATATATTGATCACAGAAATGTAGATATTGCATCTGCTTATGATGCGAAAATGATAATTGAGTATGGAAGAACTAGAGGAGTTTGTTGCTATGGGCCCTGGAATCAATCATGTCTTAAATTAATAAGAACACATAAATATAATAAATATGTAAATTATGCTGATTATTCAAAAATTGGTATAAAACCTTTAGTTATAAGAGCGCATACATCAGAATTTAACTTTTGGAGAAATGGCAAGAATTACTCGACGCAAAAATCATTTGAAATACAGAAACAAGCTTTCAGACCTTTCGCCATTGTAGATTATTCGTTAAGAAACGGATATTATGCAAATGAGGATTTTGAACGTACAGTTCATCTTGTAAATGACACACCTTCGGATGTTGCAGGCATATTGACAGTATGGTTTGGTGAAAAAATAATTGACAAGCAAAATGTCTTTATAAAGAAAGGTTATGTTGAAAACAGGAATATACAATTTCATGTAAATTCTCTTACTGCAGATTATGTGTCTGATATGAAAATAATATACGAATTTAAGTCAGAAAAAACACTTCTTGACAGACAGACTTTTAATATTACTGTATATGATAATAGGTCAATGTATTTAACAAATATTATTAAAAAAATCAACAGGAAAAAGATTGTTGTTTATGGAAATGATGCTTTTGTTGAAAAGATGCATATATTAGGTATTAAATGCGTAAATATACAAGATCTTAATTCTGTAAACAGAGGAAATACTGATATTGTCATATTTGCAAAAAACTCTGTCCATGATAATGATGATATTCATTTGAAAATATCCACATTACTAAGTGAGGGTATAAGAATAGTATTAATGGAACAGATTATTTCGATATTTAAGGATATTAAATTAATTAACAAGCCTGTACTTACAAGCTTTAAGACAAATAGCCTAAGTTTATTAAAACATATTAAAAATGACCAGCTTAGATTCTGGGGAGATGATCCATATGTTAAGTTAACAAGTAATTCTTATGTAGCTTCATATCTTTATGAGAAATCGGATATTGATGATGATATATCATATCTTCTTGAGACTGGAGAGGGAAGTTTTGGAAGAGGAGATTTATCTTTTTCTCCTCTGTTAATGTTAAAATATAAAAATTCTCTGCTTATTGCCAATCAGATGAATATAACTGATAAAATTAATATTATTCCTCAAGCTGATAGTCTATTTATCGCTTTACTAAATGAATTATGTTCATATTCATCAAAGAATTCTAAGACACACATTCTAGATAGTAATGAATATGATAAATTTGAAAATATAAAGAATGATATTAAAAGTGGTGAAAAATTAGTAATTAATAATCTTAATGATGAAAATATATCACTTTGGAATTCCTTGCTCGATATAGATATCAAACTTATCAAAAACACAGAAATATATAACTGCAGAATCAGAAAAAAGGATAATATTGTAGAATCCATTTCAAACTATGAACTTAATGGCATAAATACTTTTTCATATTGCAGGAGTGATGCAAAAAACTATAATTTATGCGATTTTGTTATTGAAAAAAACAAAAATATTAATACTATTGTTGAATCCTGTGAAAATAGCATGATGAAAGAATTATTTGTTCATGGAGGCCATACAGAACTAAGAAGAGCATATACAATTTCAAAATATTTCTATTCAGAACCCAAAAAAAATGAATATGCAGTAGTCGCGTCAGTTATATATGGTAAAGGACTGATTTACTTCAATCAATTCAAACAGGATATTAACCATGCAAAACATAAGAGAATGCTGAAAAGACTAATATATAATTTAAAAGGGTGTTTATCGGGTTCTGTATTTGACTATGAAAAAACTTCAGGAGTTAAATACAGTGAAGGCTTTCCCAAATTCGTTAATGTTTCGATAATAGAATTAAATGATAAAGAATGGTCAAAATATGTTGCAACTACGAAAAGTAATAATGAAAGAATGGCACATAAGAAGACAGTAAGTATTGGTAAATGGACTTTAGTGCCAATTGAGTCAGTTATAAGTAATAAGACTGATATTGCAGTAAAAAACAGTTATTTGATTACTTTCAATTTGTATTCTAATGAACCACGAAAAAATACAGGAAGCAATTTAGGAGTACCCAATCCTGAAGATTTGACATTTCTTCACATAACATGTAATGGGGAGGTTAAACTTGCTGTTAATGGACAAGATTATGGAAATAAAAACAGTGTTGACAACATATGCATTTATTCAGATATAACACTGGAAAAAGGCATAAATTATGTCATGATTTCATGGACGCCAGATGAACCAGATTCAACTTTTGGACTGACATGGAAGAATATTAATATGAAACCGGAAAGTAATCTGGAATTTTTTACATAATAACATGAAAATGTTCTATATTTTAACATATTGAATAATGGTAATTAATGGATTTAAAAAATAGAATTTATACGATAAATATCATATGAATTATTGACAATACGTACCTTATGCCTTATTATAAATAAGGCCTTAAAGGCTAAAATTATTTATGGAGGAGTTTTTATGAAAAAAACTAAGGTACTGAGTCTGGTTTTATGCTTAATCCTTGTATGCTCTTTAGTTTTCACAGCATGTGACAACACACCTACTGAAACAGCTACAGAGACACCAACGGAAACAGCTACAGAAACAGAAACA
>JBAZFL010000150.1:0-5014 GCA_041653455.1 Clostridia bacterium | reverse complement strand
TAGGAGGATTTCCTTTTTGGACTTCAGCTCCACATGTTCCAAGTGATTCTTCTGTATGGGTTTTTGATGAACCGGTAGCTCCTCCAAGACCATCTCTTCCTGTTCTACCTCCGATGAGGATTATTAGATCACCGCTTATCGGATCACATCTTCTGATATTCTTTAAAGGAGCTGCAGCAATAACAGCACCTATTTCCATTCTTTTTGCAACATATCCTTCATGATAAACCTCGTCAACAAAACCTGTAGCTAGTCCTACCTGGTTTCCATATGAGCTGTATCCATTGGCTGCTTCTCTTACTATTTTAATTTGTGGAAGCTTACCAGAAAGCGTATCTTCTATTTTAGTAAAAGGATTTCCTGCTCCTGTTACCCTCATTGCCTGATAAACATAGCTTCTTCCTGAAAGTGGATCTCTTATTGCACCGCCTAGACATGTTGCGGCACCACCGAAAGGCTCTATTTCTGTGGGATGGTTATGCGTTTCATTCTTAAACATTACAAGCCATTTTTCTAAACCGTCATTTATCGGAGCTTCAACCATAATAGAGCATGCATTATTCTCTTTAGATACTTCCATATCATCAAGCAAACCTTTGCTCTTTAAGTATTTTGCACCTATTGTAGCTATATCCATAAGGCATAAGTCTTTTTCTTTGTCTTTATACAGCTCTTTCCTTATGTCTTTGTATTTTTGAAAAGCATATTCGCATGTCTCATTGGATTTGTCTTTTTCAATGGAAATGTCTGTCAAAACTGTATTAAATGTGGTATGTCTGCAATGATCAGACCAGTAGGTATCAATAACCTTTAATTCAGTAACAGTAGGATCTCTGTCTATTGATTTAAAGTATTCTTTTACGAATAATAAATCTTCATTGCTCATTGCAAATCCGCTTTTTTTCCTCATTTCACGCGTAGCGTTATCATCTGCATTAATAAAACCACGGACTGTATCTACATTTTCAGGTACACTAAAATACTCAGTGAGATCTTCGGGTTTTCTCATGTCAGCTAATCGGCATTCAACAGGATTAATAATATACTGTTTAATTGTATTAATTGCCTTTTCATCAATATTACCATATAGCCATATAATCTTTGCAGTCTTAACAATAGGCCTTAAATGGGATATTAGCTGTATGCATTGCTCAGTTGAATCTGCTCTTTGGTCATATTGTCCGGGAAGATATTCATATGCAAATATATATCCCTCTTGAGTATTTTCAAGATTCTCCTCAAACACATTATCTGTTTGAATTTCAGCAAAAATGCCGTATTTTGCTACGGCATAAATGCTATCACTTAATCCCTGTATATCATATCTGTTAAAAATACGGACATGCTTAAGTTCCTTTATCCCAAGAAGCGTAACGCACTGTTCAAACAGTCTATTAGCCTCTAAATCAAATCCCTTTTTCCGTTCTACATATATCCTTCTTACATTTCCCAATATTCCGCACACTCCGTATTTCATTCTTAGTATATAATACTATACTAATCAGCAGTCTTGTTAAGCATTTCGTTATTTCTTCTTAAAAAATCTGTCATATCCTCTTTTTCTAGTTTACCTGCAGCAAGCATTGCAAGCTGATATACATATGTTGCGACATCCTTTTTCTTCTGTTCATCCTCAATTGATACTAATTTCTGTACTACTGGATTTTGAGTGTTTAGCACAAGAATATTTGTTGAAGGAATATCCATACCATACATAGTCTGCATGCTCTTCATTCTGTTCTCATACTCATTGGCTGTTATCACAGCGCTTACATCTGATGCTTTTAATGCTTGAACTTCAACAGTAATATTCTTTTCCTTCAGAAGCTCTTCAAAGAATTTCTTAATATCATCAAAACCTTCTGTTTTCGTTTCTTCTCCAAGAACATCTTTAATTCCACTATCAATGCTCATAAAGGAAGTACCTTGATTTTTAGATTCAATAAATGATATGAAATGTGAGTCAAGGATATTGTCAAGAATAACTGCATTCAATTCATGCTCCTTGAACATATTTACGTATTGAGCCTGTTTTTGAAGATCGGAAACATAATATATCTTGTCTTTATGTTTTTTATCTTCAATGGACTTGGTATATTGATCAAATGTATGGTATTTATCATAAATATCTTTATAAACTATACAGTCTTTAACTTTATCGTAAAATTTCTCTTCTTTGAGACATCCGTATTTAACAAATATATTAATGTCGTCCCAGTATTTGTTATACTGTTCAGCATCATCTTTATAAAGCTGTTTCAGTTTATCTGATACCTTTTTAGAAATGTGTCCGGCTATCTTTCCTGAATACCCGTCATTTTGCAAAAAGCTTCTAGAGACATTGAGAGGCAGGTCCGGACAGTCAATAACACCTTTTAAAAGAAGTAAAAATTCCGGTATAACCTCCTTTATATTATCTGCTACATATACCTGATTGCAATATAGCTGTATTTTACCTTCTAGCGTGTTATATTCTTTCGTAAGTTTGGGGAAATACAATATACCTCTTAAATTTACAGGATAGTCCATCTTGAGATGTATCCAGAACAATGGCTCTTTGAAATCATGAAAGACCTCCCTGTAAAATTCTTTGTATTCCTCATCTGTGCATTCCTTTGCGTCCTTTAACCACAATGGTGAAGTGTTGTTTACAGGTTTTTCTTCCTGTTTATCATCTTTTTTTGCACCTTCCTCAGTAAGATATATTTCAACAGGCAAGAATCTGCAGTATTTTTCTAAAATTTCACGCATCTTCCATACATTGATAAGATCCTTATTCTCTTTATCTGAGTTAATATGCATAATAATATCTGTACCATGTGATTGCCTTTTGCCTTCAGACATCTCATATCCGCTAGCTCCATCAGATTTCCAGTATACTGGCTGCTCTGATTCTATAAATGATCTAGTCTGGATTTCAACAAGATCAGCGACCATGAATACAGAATAGAACCCTAAACCGAAATGTCCGATAATCTGGTCCTGAGCATCAGTTTTATCTTTATATTTCTCAAAGAAATCTATTGCTCCTGAAAAAGCTATTTGGTTTATGTATTGCTTAACTTCTTCAAAAGTCATTCCAATACCATTATCAGACACAGTTATAGTCTTGTCTTTCTTATTGACTTTAACATCAACCCTATATCTTTCTGGTTTTTCACTATCACCTAAAGATGCAACTTTTTTATGCTTGGTAATAGCATCAATCGCATTAGACACAACCTCTCTCAAGAAGATGTCCTTATCAGAATAAAGCCATTTCTTTATAATCGGCAGTATGTTCTCTGTATTAATTGATATGTTTCCTTTTTCGTTCATTTTTTTTACCTCCATAAAAATTATTCAATATTTTATTGAATCATTAATATGATTCATTTACAATCAAAATCGTTAAATAGTTCATATCTCATAGTGGTGAAATATACTGCACAAAAAGCAGCAGTATCTGCTCTCAATATCCTTCTTCCGATATGAACTGCATGCATTTCATTTTCACTAAATCGTTTAATCTCTTTTTCATGAAATCCTCCTTCTGGACCGATAAATACATTTATATCTCTTATACCTTCTTCAACCGCTTTATCCAGAATATTTTTAATAGAATCCTCTTTCTCCGCCTCATAACAAACAAATGATAGATGTTTAGTATTCTCGTTTCTTCTTAAGCATTCAATAGCTTCATATAAATTTACAGGCTTATCAATATTTACAAGAATATCCCTTTTACTTTGCATACAGGCTAATCTGCATACTTTTGACCATCTTTCGACCTTTTTTTCAGTATTTTTGTCTACTATATCAACTATAGTATTACTTGTAATTACAGGTTTAATTGCGTAAACACCACCTTCTACACACTTTTGAATCATGCTTTCGAAACGGTCGCCTTTCAATAAAGCAGGATACAAAGTAATCTTACAATCAGGTTCATTTGAGCTTTTTACTTTTTCTTTAAGCATTGCTTCACAGCAATCTTTTTTAAAATCTATTACAGAAGCAATATATGTATTTCCGCATCCGTCAGATATTTCTATTGATTCACCTATCCTTATTCTCAAAGAATTTTTCAGATGCAAATAATCTTCTTCAATTATCTGAACTGTCATATCAATATCAATTTTCTGTTGTACAAAAAATCTATGCATCATCTTCTCCCTATTAATACGACCCATCCATTTAACTTCTCACTGTTTATATATGAAAACCCGTTAATTATCATATTTCGTCTTACTTCATCTTCTCTCTCTTCAATAATACCTGAACATATGAGACATCCATCCTCAGCAGTAGCATTATTTAAAAAGGGAAGCATTGCATTAATGACATCAGGAACTATATTAGCAAACACGATATCATATGGACCTCTATTAATTAGCATGGAATATGTTTTTTTATCCTCAAATATGTTGGTACATATTGCTAATGCCCTGTCCTCTACTCTATTTATTACGGAATTAGAAATGGTAGTCTCTATACTGGATTGATCAATATCAAAGAATGTGCAATCATATGCTCCAAGCGTTAAAGCGCTTATTCCCAAAATACCCGATCCGCACCCTGCATCAAGAACTCTGCAACTTTCATTTACAAGTCTTTCACATTGCTCCAGACATAATCTTGTTGTTTCGTGTGTACCTGTACCAAAACTGTTACCTGGATCTAGAGTTACTATTTTCCTATTATCCTTATTATCATATTCTTCCCATGATGGTTTAATCGCTAATCGGCTTCCTATTTCAATCGGTTTAAAGTATTTTTTCCAGTTGTTAGCCCAATCCTGATCTGATACGGATTCCGATTCGAAATCAGGATAGGATTCTGTTATGAGCTTAAACTGCATGTGACCCTGCTCATTATCCTGAAGATAAGCTGTAACACTGCTGCGAATGTTTTTTAGAGCCATAAGACTTTCATCAATATAATCCCAGTTAGAAGATTTGTTTTGCAAAAAATCCAAAAAATCTGAGCTGTCTTCAACACTACAGCCATTAATCCCGATATCAATTAAGAAAGT
>JBAZFL010000149.1:0-5110 GCA_041653455.1 Clostridia bacterium | reverse complement strand
TTTTTCTATAATATCAAGTGCGGAGCGTAAATCCTCAAGCCTGGTTTCCACTATTTTCACATTAACATTCTTTAATCTTGCCTGTTCATTCATATTCTCATAATATTTCCTGGTAAGCCTCTCCGCTTTTTTTCTTTGATCAGGTTCAAGATATTTATGCATTACCCTTTTGGTGAATTTTCTTATGCCATATTGATTCTTCAATATATTGAGCGCTTTCTGTTTTCTGTTTTCTGTCAATGAAAATTTCATAAGCAGTGCTTCCTCATATTTGATCATGCTGTTAAGCATACTTAAATCGTTACTTTTCAGTATTTTAGTTTTTTCTGCTGAAAGACTGTTAAACTGCCCAATCAGGTCTATTTGTTTTGAATATAAATCCATTATTTCTTCGAAAAGTTCTGTCATTTGTCCTCCTTCAGGGTAAAGCAAATATAAGCCTTGATACTTAAGCTTGTTTCTTACTATGAACGATTAATTCAAACTATTTCTTTGTTATCGATTCCACAATTTTTTCAGCCAATTGCCTGCTGTCAACTTTATACTCACCGCTTTTAACTTTACTCTTGATATTATTAACCATATCGGAACGGTTAATTTCTGCGTTCTTAGCCTTTTGGATATATCTGTCTATCGATTTTGCTTGATCTGATATACTTACTTCATCACTGACATGCATATCCTGTCTGGCTAATTGAGTCTTATCAGAGTTCTTGTTGACTTTGTTAATCGCATCATATGAGTTTATAGGATTTATTTTCATTGCAAATCTCCTTGCTTACTTCCTTAATCTGTTTGCTATACCGCTTATCTCGTCCATTACCTGAAGCACTTTCGAGTTCATCTGGTATAGCCTCTGAGCTTGTATAAGATCAGTCATTTCCACGGATATATTCACGTTTGACTGTTCTATACTGCCTTGTCTTAATATTATATCGGCATCTTGTGTGTTTTCCTTTAATCCATTTCCTGCTTTATACAGATTATTACCTAAAACTTCTAAATTTTCTGGATTTCCAAAGGAATTTATAGCTAGCTTGGCTTTTCTGTCACTGTTTTTGAAAGCAATATTTCCATTTATATCTATAACGAAGGCTCCGTCTTCATCACTTACCTGTATCTTATCACCATATTCGTCCAATAGGAAGTATCCTTCGCTATTTGCAAGATAAAATCCATCTTCATATTTAGATAATTGAAAAGTGCCTCCTCTTGTAAAAACCTGTTCAGTGCCGTCACTTAAGCTTAAAAACCCATCTTTTTCGAAAGCCAGATCAAACATATTTCCTGTAACTTTCAAATCTCCATATGAGAAATCTTTTCTATATTCATTAACAGTGATCCCATTTCCTATAGCGTATCCTTCTTCAGATTCCTTTTCACGTAAGGAATACATAAGATCACTAAAACTGACCGATGTTTTTTTATATCCATTTGTATTAATGTTTGAGACATTCCCTGAAATTACATCAAACATCTTCTCTTGGCACAGCATTGAATTGGCAGCTATGTAATAAGCATTATTCATTCAGTTCTCCTTAAAATGCAGCTATAGTGTTTATTGTCTTTCCATTCATCTCGTCAAGTATCTGTATTACAACCTGATTAGTTTCAAATTTATTGCTTATATCCATCATTCGAAGATACTCATTTGTCATGCTTACGTTAGACTTTTCACTATATCCTTGCTTGATTTTTGCATCTGTGTCAATAATAACTGCACCTTCTTTTAGTGAATAATAGTCCATGCCGGTTTTGGATACTCTTGAATAATCTTCAAAATCAACAACTTGCAAAGTATCAGCATATATTCCGTCTAACAGTACATTACCATCTGATGATATGCTTATATCTTTAGTATCTGCGAAAATCATACCGCCGCTTCCAAGTATATAGGCTCCATGCTGATCTACCAGATATCCTTCATTGTCAACATTAAGAGCCCCTCCTCTTGAATAATAGGTATTATCCTGATATCTCACTGTTATAAACCCATTACCATCAAGAGCAAAACTGCTTGCATCGCTTTCATAAAGCTCACCCTGGGTGAAATCAGTATTAATGCTTAAGTCAAACAGCTTCTCTTTATTAGATTCGTGATCTTCTTGAATGAAGTAATCGCTAAATGATCTGACTGTAAGGGTATCTCCCTTATATCTGTCTGTCACACTATTTGCGATATTGTTTGAGATAACGGAAAATTGCGTATTAAGTGAAAGTAATGATTTTCCAAGTTGCTGAAGGCCGATTTCCATCTGTTTCCTCCTGTAATGGCTCTTAATGTTTATATCGGCGCTTTTTCATAAATCTTTATATGTTATCCTTTAATTTTTCTTTTAGCTGAGCTAAAATTCCTGATATTATCTGGGAAATGCGAGATTCGCATAAATCCATAATTTCAGCAATCTCTTTGTATGTAAGTTCCTCATAGTAGTAAAGATTAAGTATTGTTTTTTCCTTTTCAGTTAACCTTTCAATATGATATGCAAGAGCTTCTGAAAGCTGTGCTTTATCAAAAGTCTCTTCAGGGTATTCTTCTTCTTTACGGCTTTTAATTATATCTCCGTTATCTTCAACGAATGTCTCGAAAGAAATCATATCTGATAAGGCTTCCTCTTCCTGTATCCTCTTGACTTTATCAACGCTTGTCCTAAGAGCTGTGGCTATTTCCTGCAAAGATGGTTCTTTGCCATAAATATTATGATATCTGTTTATAAAATCATTCAGTTCTTTGGCTTTTTTTCTGGCATCCCTTGAGAGTATATCCAGTTTTCTCATATAATCCAGTATCTGGCCTTTTATCCTTAAACAGGCGTATGACTCGAATTTGACATTTTTTGAAGGATCAAATTTCTCAACAGCATCAATAAGACCGATTACTCCTTCGCTGTAAAGATCATCTTCTTCAATTAATCCTATTCTTGTGCAAGGTATGGTATAAATAACCCTCTTAACCAGATAGACATATACCTCAACAATTGCGTTCCTGTTTTCAGCTGTCTTGTTATTAATATAATTATTCCATATCTGTGTTTTATCCATAAGCTGCTCCTATTATAAAACGATACTGCCCACTATTTGAATCTTAACCTTGTTCTCTATTTCATTATATGACAGAACATCAATATTTTCATCTATTTGATGAATTATCTCTGTCAAATAGATTCTAATTATCGGTGAAGTCAGTATTACAGCATCAATTCCTGCTGATGAAGCTTTCTTTAATGCCTCATTTGATGCTTTTATTATTTCTTTAATTTTTTCAGGTTCAAGCGCAAGGTATCCCCCTCCATCTGATGCTCTTATTCCTTTTGTAATCATTTCTTCAATATCATGATGCACAGTAATGACGTCAATCTTTCCTGATGGTGCATATATCTGTGTTATTTCTCTTTTCAAGGCTTGCCTTGAGTATTCAATTAAAACATTTATATCTTTTGTAGTCTTAACATAATCTCCTAATGTTTCAAGTATTATATCCAGCGATTTAACTGGAATCCCTTCTTTAAGTAACCCCATTATTACTTTGTGAAGCTGACCGATAGTAACTGTCTTACCCATAACTTCTTCAACAAGGACATTCTGCCTTTCCTTGAGATTGTCTATTAATTTCTGTATATCCTGACGTCCGATTATTTCATATGAATACTTCTTAATTATTTTTGAAATGTGGGTAGCTATTACTGAAGACGGGCTGATTACCGTATATCCCAGCATCTGGGCTTTATCCTGCATTTCCTTTGTAATCCATTTCGCATGCATTCCATATGCAGGGTCTTTTGTATCAATACCTTCAAGCTCATCATCTTCCAAGGCCTGCGAATTCATTGCAAGCATATGGTCTGCAAGAACAATACCTTTCTCAATAACGGAATTACGTATCATTATTGAATACTCATTTGATTTTAACGACAGATTATCTCTGAATCTGACAACCGGTATTACTATGCCCATTGTAGAAGCGAACTGATTTCTGATTGTTATCATCCTGTCAAGAAGATCCCCTCCCTGCGCTTCATCTATAAGCGGAATTAAAGAATATCCAAGCTCTATCTTTATCGGATCAATATTTAAAAGTTCCATAATATTTGTTTTAACAGGTTCTCTTTCAACCTTCGTCTGTGCTTCATCTTTTTCCGGCTGCATTGATGTCTTTTTCTTAGTTTTAGAATATATCGCATATCCCATTGCCAGCAGAAGACCGCCTATTACAAGCAGAAAGAATCCTGGAAAACCAGGGATTAGACTTAGAAGAACAAGAGCAAATCCACTTACAAATAATACTTTATAGTCTGAAAACAGCTGTACAGTGAACTGTTCATTTAAATCCTGATCTCCCGATGATCTGGTTGCGACAATACCAGTCGCTGTAGAAATCATAAGAGAGGGTATCTGTGACACAAGCCCATCACCTACTGTCGCAAGAGAATAAACCTGAAGAACCTGCGAAAATTCCATTCCCTCAGATGTAGCTCCGATAATGATTCCTCCAACAAGATTTATTAATGTTATAATGATTCCCGCTATCGCATCACCTTTAACGAATTTTGTAGCACCATCCATAGAACCATAAAAATCCGCCTGGAATTCTATTTTCTTTCTTCTTACCTTCGCTTCCTTTTCATCAATAAGCCCAGCATTCAGGTCAGCATCTATCGCCATCTGTTTTCCAGGCATGGAATCCAGTGTAAATCTTGCAGCAACTTCGGAAACCCTTTCCGCTCCTTTAGTTATAACTATAAACTGTATTATCATAATTATTAGGTAAATAACTAACCCGACAACAATATTCCCTTGAATAACAACATTACCGAATGCCGTAATAACCTTTCCTGCTATACCTCCTTCTGAAAGAATTATTCTTGTAGAAGATATATTTAAGGAAAGCCTGAATAGTGTAGTTATAAGCAAAAGCATTGGAAAAATGGAAAACTGAAGAGGTTCTTTTACATAAAGCGTTGTAAGAAGTATCATGAGCGAAAAAGTAATATTTATTATTAGCATAATATCCAAAAGAGTCGTACTAAGCGGAACAACTATTATTATGATAACTCCGATTACTATTGCTGCTAAAATGCTCTGTCTAAGTTTTCTCAAATCTTACTCCCCT
>JBAZFL010000148.1:0-5112 GCA_041653455.1 Clostridia bacterium | reverse complement strand
TAAATGTACTTCAATAGTTGGAATACTTACTGACTTAATGGCATCGGCTATTGCGATGCTTGTGTGAGTATAAGCGGCAGGATTTATAATTATCGCATCAAAAGTCATATAAGCTTCCTGTATCTTATCCACAATATTACCTTCATGATTTGACTGATAAATTTCACACTCAACATTATTTTTGGTACAAACTTCTTTTATATATCTTATTAAGTCATCATAAGTCGCACTCCCGTAAATGTGAGGTTCTCTTATACCCAGCATATTTAAGTTTGGTCCGTTAATAATTAAAAGTTTCATAACTCTAACACTTCCTTTATTTTAATATGTGTCTGATCTATATCATCGCATTGTATCTGATAATCTGACCATCCCGTATATTTATCTATCCTTGACTCATACAAGGATTCCAATGTGTTCTGCTGTGATAAAGGTCGGTTCCAGGTTGAAAGAAGAGCCAAATCCCGTTCCAAAAAAACGATGATGCTGTTTTGACTTAAGAGATACCGGTTTCTATCTCGGGTTACTACTCCTCCTCCGGTTGATATAACACAGTTGCTTTTTTTAGTTAAGTTTTTAAGTATATCTGTCTCGAGATCTCTGAAAAATTCCTCACCATCATCACGTATGATTTCAGATGGAGTCTTGTGAAAGGTTTTTGAAATTTCTTCATCCGTATCTATAAAACTTCTATCGAGTAACTTGGCAAGAGCTCGTCCGACTGTGCTCTTACCGCTTCCAGGCATACCAATAATAGCTATATTCATCGATATTTTCGACACTTTTTGAATGACTTTTTCAATAACTGAATCATCTATCATTGAATCTGTAAATAATTCTGCAGCTTTCTTCGCTTGAGCAACGAGCATGCTAAGTCCGTTATATGCTTTAATGCCAATTTGTCTTGCTTCATATACCAGTTTTGTCTGTGCAGGGTTGTAAATCAAATCAAATACTGCTGTACATTTTTCAAAACATGAAATATCAATTACTGTCTCTCCATTGTTAGGATACATACCCACAGGAGTAGAGTTGATTATTATATCGCTGTCATAATGATTATGTATGTTAAAGTAATTCTGAGGGCCTTTTCTGGATACTGTTACAAGGCACCTTGCTTTAAGATCCTCAATAACGACTTTAATAGTTGCAGCAGAACCTCCATCTCCCAACAAGAGGACCTTCTTGCCTTCTGTTTCTATCCCACTTCTTTTAATCATATACATAAATCCATAATAATCAGTATTCTCACCCATCAGCAGACTATTCGGTTTTCTTATTATAGTATTTACGCAGCCGGTTCTTTCTGCAATAGATGTTAATATCCTGCAGTATTTCAATAAATCCTTCTTGTAAGGTATTGTTACATTGTATCCGTCAAGATTGTTATCATGAACAAACGCATACAGCTCTTCAGGCTGCTTTTCATACAGTTTGTATTCATAATCGCCAAGATAAGAATGTATAATTGGGGAATAACTGTGTCCTAATTTACCGCCCAATAACCCGAACTTTTTCATATTATCTCCAGATAACTGCCAAGATAGCGGAAGTCTTCACTCATTTCATCAAGTTCATTTATGAGCATAGTGAACTGTTCTGAATAGACAGGCGTTTCAATATCAAAATAGAACATGAATTCAAAATCCCTATCAGGAATAGGACGGCTTTCCAGTTTGATGAGGTTTATTCCAAGAACATAAAAGCGGGACAGGACTTTATAAAGAGCTCCAGGTTTATGAGGAAGTACCATCATAAGGCTGGTTTTGTCTGCGCCTGGATAGATTTCTATATTTTTGGATATACAGATAAATTTAGTGTAATTATTGCCTTTGTCCTGCACAGATTCTGATATGCAGTTTAAATTGTATAATTCAGCGCATGGTCTTGAAGAAAGGGCTGCAATATCACGTCTGTCGCTATTAGAAACAAGCATTGCTGCGACTGCTGTATTCTCGCAAATGTTAACTTTAACTGTACCTAGGGACTTAATGAATTCCGAGCATTGGCTTATAGCCTGTTCGTGTGAATAAATTTCCTTAATATCCTTAATTTTAACACCTTTTTTAGCAAGAAGATTATGGTCTATCTTCAGCCGGATGCTTCTTATTATATTAAATTTATACTTCATCATAAGGTCGTAAACCTTGTTGACAGATCCTGCAGTGCTGTTTTCCAGGGGCAGCAAACCGTATTTGCATAAGTTCTTATCTATTGCAGAAAATACTCCTTCAAAACTAGTGAAATACATTATGTTAGGCGTATCAAACAATCTATCACAAGCAATCTGGGAATATGCTCCTTCAACTCCCTGACAAGCTATATTGCCTGTTGAAGGGAAAAGCTTATTTGTATTATCTATTGCATTCTCTATTTTTTGCATTAAAACAGATTTGGGATGATTAAGCTTTTCCTGATATGATCTGCTCATTTCAAACAGCATATTGAATAGTATACGCGAATAAAAGACCATATCCTCATCTGCCTTAACGGATAGTTCGGCTAGTTTTGCCCGTTCTACCGCAGAGTTAAGTATAGGAATATTATTCATTTTCTTATATTCAGCTATATTTTCCGCTATGCGCATTCTTTTTTGAAATAAATTTAAGAGATCATCATCTATCTTATTTATTTCCTCCCTATAATTTTCCAGATTCATATCATTACCTCCATATCTTATATGACATATACATATCCATAAGAGCAATAGCTGCAGCAGCTTCGATACAGGGAACCGCTCTTGGCACTATGCAAGGGTCATGCCTTCCTTTGATGTTTATCTTTCTGTTTTCTGTTTCAGATAAGCTTATGCTGTCCTGTTCTATGCCTATTGAAGGGGTAGGTTTTATAGCAACCCTGAATATTAAAGGCATACCTGAACTTATTCCGCCCAATATCCCTCCATGATTATTTGTTTTAGTGAATACTGTGTTATCTTTTATATAGAAAGCGTCATTGTTCTGTGAACCTTTCAAATCAGCACATGAAAACCCATTACCGAATTCTATACCTTTTACAGCAGGTATGCCAAAAATAGCTTTTGATATATTATTTTCCAGACCATCAAACATAGGATCTCCGATTCCAGTTGGAAGATTATATACTACACATTCAATTACTCCGCCTAATGAATCATGCGCTTCTGCTGCTTTTTGAATCTGCTGCTGCATTAGTATTCCTTTTTCATTATCAACGACTGGGAAATCATTTTTTTCTAGTTTATCCATAATATCTCTATTGTATTTCAAAGGATCAAAGGATATATCCTCAACATTATGTATCTTTTTTATATGCGCATATATATTTATTCCTTCCTTGCTAAGAAGCTGCATACATATAGCACCTGCTATACATAAAGGTGCGGTCAACCTTCCGGAAAAATGCCCTCCTCCTGTAGGATCCTGATATCCTTTATATTTCATATGTGAAGTATAGTCTGCATGAGAAGGTCTGGGGATATCTCTGAGAGAATCATAATCCTGAGGTTTTATATCATTATTACGTATGATTGCACATAAAGGAGCTCCGCATGTAGTGTTATCTACAAGACCGGAAAGGAATTCTACTTCATCTTTTTCCTTCCTTTTTGTCGCATAGGATTTATTATTTGCGCTTCTTCTTTGCAGAAAATCAGAAAGCTTCTGCATATCTATTTCCAATCCTGCTGGCAGATTATCGATGCATACCCCAATAGCATTGGAATGTGATTGTCCGAAAATTGAAATATTTATGTTTTTACCGAACACTGATGACATTACTACCTCCTGAAACAATTTTTGTTATACCGCCAATTTCAGCAAAATCTTTAAAGAAATCCGGATATGATTTATTAACTGCCTGAGCATCCTGTATTATTACAGTTTCTTTGGAAACAATGGAGGCAATTGCTGCGGTCATTGCTATCCTGTGATCATTAAAGGAATATACAGAACCTCCATTCAGCATCTGCTTTCCTGTGATAATCAATGAATCCTGTTCTTCCTTTATATCTGCACCAAGCCTTTTAAGCATATCATAAGTTGATGATAATCTATCACTTTCTTTTATTCTTAGTCTTTTTGCATTATAAATTACTGTTTTTCCTCTAGAAACACTTGCCATGAGTGATAGTATCGGAACCAGGTCCGGTATTTCTGAAGCATCAATATCAGTAGCACTTAATTTGTCTTTCCTGATGGTTACATAATTATTATTTACGGATATTGCCGCACCCATCCTACTTAAAATATCCAGTATCATCTTGTCTTTTTGTAAGGACTTTACATTTAATCCTTCAATAGTTATTCCCTGTTCTGATAATGCTCCTGCACATAAAAAGAAAGATGCATTAGACCAGTCTTTTTCTACATCAGCATGGCCTGAAGAGTGATAATCTATATTATCTGGTATTTCAAATCCCTGTTGTATCCTGTTAATATGGATTCCATATCCGGATAATACATCAATAGTCATGTCTACATATCCTGAAGATTCAAGCTTAGAACTTAAAATAATCCTGCTACTTTCTTTAAGAAGCGGAAGAGCCATTAAAAGACCTGTTATATACTGAGAAGATACATCGCCAGTAAGTTCATATGTACCGCTTTTCAACCGTCCTTTTGTCAAAAAGGGAACAACGCCCTCCTGTGAAAAAGTACAGCCTTTAGCGGCAAGCTGCATATACAAAGGAGTGATAGGTCTTTTTGCCAGACCAGGCTGCATAGTGAAAGAGGAATCTGCGCCTAATGCACAGGATATAGGGAGAAGAAACCTGAATGTGGATCCAGATTCTTTGCAATCAAGTACTGCATTTCTATTTGCTTTCTTAATGGGTTCGACACGGAAACCATTCTTTTCATGGGTGATATTTGATCCTAAAGCATTTAAACACTGTACAGTAGCATCTATATCCTGAGAAGTTTCCTGAATCTCAACAAAGTTAGTCTTATCTGACAATGCTGAACAGATAAGATGCCTATGCGCATATGATTTTGATGTTATTGCCTTTATGTGTCCAAAAGGATTTTTAATTGTTACTGATATATCCATATTATCCTCTGAAATCCATAGCTTTTTTAATATAACCATTCAGATCCGACATGTTTGTCTTCTTAGTAATGCACTGACCGATAT
>JBAZFL010000147.1:0-5195 GCA_041653455.1 Clostridia bacterium | reverse complement strand
CATGTGAAGCAATGTGGATTTTCCTGAACCTGTTCTGCCGAGTATTGCAAGAGTTTTTCCTTTTTCAATACTGAATGATACATTCTTTAACACTTCATTATCAGCAGTATATGCAAATGAAACATTCTCAAAAGATATTTGGCCTTCAATATCAGGAGTGAGGCCTGTATCATCTCTTCCTTGTTCTCTTGGAGCATCAAGAACTTCCTTTATACGCCCCAATGCGACATTCGCTTTACCCATATCTCCAAGTACTCTTCCCATCCCTCTAATAGGCCAGATGAGATTGGTTACATATGTCATGAATACTGTAAGCATACCTACTGAAATATTACCTTTCACTGCTAAGAATATTCCTGTAATGAGAACGATTCCGATCTGCATCTGGCATATCGCATCTGACAGACCCCAGTACCATGCGAATGCGACTGTTATCTTAAGATCCTTATTCCTATAGTCCACTGAAGATTTAATAAATTTCTCAGTTTCTCTACTCTGTGTGGCACAAGATCTTACGATCCTCATTCCTGAAAGATTCTCCTCAATTACAGTCGACATAGCTCCTTCTGCCTCATCAGCAAGCAGAAACATCTTTGATACATACTTGAAGAAGAAGAATGCTCCAAGACCTATGAAAGGTATTAAAGAGAAGCCTGCTAATGTCAAAGTCGTATTCAGTCCTCCCATTACTGAGACTGATGCGACAATCAGAACTATACATCTTACAAGATCCTGAAACTGAGTAGCTAAGAAATTCCTTACTGTTTCAAGATCTGATGTACATCTTTGCATCATATCCCCTGTTTTTATATTTGTATTGTATAAATATGTGGAATTTTGAAGATGCTCATATAAATCCATACGTATTTTTTTGGCAATTCCTTCGCTTGCTACTGCCGAATACTTTCTGGAAAAATACATGAAGATACCGTTTATAACTGAGAAAAATACCAGTACCAGTCCGCATATCCATAAGTTTCTCATCAAATGCTCTTTACCGCCAAGCAGTTGTAATCCTTTATATGCAATACCTTTGGGAAGAATCTCTCCTATTACTGAGTCGATAATGATACCGATTACAAATGTATTTGCAAGACTTAGCAGCTGCCCTATTATCATAAAGACAAGTCCTGCCGTGTATGCTATACCATTTCCCCTTAAAAATTGTTTTAATAATCCTATTTTTTTCAAAAAAATAACCCTCTGTCAATCATTTCCGACCTGAGGGTTTATGCATACACATATGTCATAAATATTCCACAGGTCATTTCGCCTGCAGAATACATTCACTCGACTACTTTGAACGTGCCACAGGCATACCTATCCCGTTATCATGTAACGCTACTATAATTCTTGTAATTCTGATCATCGTATGCCCCTTTCTTTCAAATCTCACTCTTGCCATTATATACAATCAATTTAAAGTATGTCAATACAAATTTGTTACAGTTTTGTAACAATTTGGACACTATTTTGTAAATTATATAACAGTTCTTCCTTTTAGAGCTCTAATAAGGGTTGCTTCATCAGCATATTCTATTTCTGTACCTACAGATATTCCGTGAGCAATCCTTGTTACTTTGATATTAAATGGTTTTATAAGTCTGGAAAGATACATAGCTGTAGCTTCCCCTTCAACTGATGAGTTGGTTGCGACAATAATTTCTTTAACATTACCATCCAACCTTCTTAAAAGTTCTTTTATCTTAAGGTCTTCAGGATTAACACCTTCCATTGGCGATATGACACCATGAAGTACATGGTAAACTCCGTTATACTCACATGTTCTTTCCATGGCCATCAGATCCTTTACTGAAGACATTACACATATTACAGAATGGTCTCTTCCTGATGAACAAATATCACATGGGTCTTTCTGAGTTATATTGCAGCAGACAGAACAGTAGGAAAGACCTGCCTTGGCGTCTCTTATTGCTTCAGATATATACTGAATTCTTTCATCATCCATTGTAAGAAGATGAAAAGCAAGCCTAGAGGCCATCTTGCGTCCTATGCCTGGAAACATTTCAAATGCGGCTATTAATTTAGACAGTGGTTTCGGATACATATCAGCCATTTAAAATGGCATCCTCATACCGCCGGTCGCTTTTCCTAGAGTTTCCTCTTTTTTTGCATTTATCTTTCCAACAGATTCATTCACAGCAGTCAGTATTAAATCCTGAAGCATTTCCACGTCTGCATCTGCTAAAATATCAGGATCAATGCTGATGGATTCCATCGTAAAGTCTCCTTTAAAAATTACCGTAACTGCTCCACCGCCTGCTTTTGACTCAAATTTGCTCTCTTCTAGTTCTTCTTGAGCTTTAGCCATGTCAGCCTGCATTTTCTGCGCTTGCTTGAGCATGTTGTTATAGTTCATGTTTCCGCCCATCATTCCTCGTGCCATATCAATTACCTCCGTTATACGATTTCTACGGGTATGTTGTGTTTTTTCCCGATTTCGATTATTTCCTGTTCCGCAGATCCGCTTTTCTTTGCTGATGCTGTACAAATAAATTTTACGTTAACAACCTCAGAATTGAAACCCTTGATTTCTTCAAGTACAGAATCTTTGTTTGATTCAAGAATATCCTTTAAAAATCCGCTTCCGACAGTTACTAATGCCTGGTTACCACTTATCTCGATTGTGGATTCTGATAATTCACATACATCCTTTGATCCTTTTTCTATCCTATCCTGTATATATTTGTGCCAAGATTTATTTTCTTTTGGCAAAACTGCCTGAGGCTGTTTTACAGGTTCTGATGGGACAGGTATCTGAATATCAGCTTTTTGTTCCTTTTTCACTTCTCTTATTTCTGTTTGTAACGGTTTTTTTACCAATAACCCTATAAGCATTATTTCAAGATATGTCTTTGGCTGTGAAGCTCTTTTTAATACAGCTTCATTCTCAGACAATTCTTTGATATATCGTATAACTGAATCAGAATCCATTAACAGGGACAGTCTTTTCATTTCTATAATCGCACTATTATCTGCTTCTATAAATCGAGACGGATCTTGTACATTCATGCATACTAATATATTCCTAAGATATCCTAATAAGCCAGAAAGAAACCTTGCAGGACTTTTTCCTTCGGAAATAACCTCATTTATGCTGTTAAGTATTCCAGTAACATCGTTTTCAACTAAAGATTGAATTACCTTAGCATTAGACTGATCATCAATAAGCCCTGCACAATTCAAGACATCACCAACCTCAATCTTAACATCTGAAGCAGATATGCACTGATCGAGCAGGCTTATCGCATCACGAAGTGCTCCAAATGAGATCCTGGATATCATATCAAGAGCTTCTTCGGAAATCTGCTCTTTCTCAGCATCAGCAATTATTCTCAAACGTTCCTTTATGCCTTTTGCTGTTATTCTGTGAAAATCAAATCTTTGGCATCTTGACAGTACTGTTGCAGGAAGCTTATTCGGTTCTGTAGTACAGAGAATAAAAATGACATGTGCAGGAGGTTCTTCCAAAGTTTTCAATAAAGCGTTAAATGCCGATGTGCTAAGCATATGCACTTCATCAATTATATATACTTTATACCTTGATAGCCCAGGCATATAACTGACTTCATCACAGATTTTCCTAATATTATCTACTGAATTATTAGATGCAGCATCAATTTCCGCTATATCCATTAACACTTCTTCTAAAGCTTTTTTGCAGATTTCGCATTTATTGCAGGGGTCACCCTCATGCGGGTCCAGACAGTTTACAGCTCTTGCGAAAATTTTTGCCAGGGTGGTCTTCCCAGTTCCTCTGGTTCCACAGAAAAGATATGCATGAGCTATACGGCCTGTTACAACAGCTCTTCTTAAAGTCTTCGTTATATGTCCCTGTTCCACAACTTGCTCGAATGAATAAGGGCGCCATTCCCTGTATAATGCTTTATGCGACATTCAATCTCCTAAAAGACCATACACCCGTCTTCGAACAACAATAGCAAGCGTTACATATACAGCCAGCTCAGTCCAGGCACTCTTATGGCACATCTGATATCGCTTATCGCTGCTTCCGCTAAGACCTGACGAGGTTCACAAGTTCAAATTGCACAAGACCCGGCCATCATAACCGCTTTTATACGGCAGCCCCACTATTAATTGCCCTAAGACGGGATTTCCACTCTGCTATAGCGGATTGCAGATTACAAGGCACCGCTAACTCCCCGTCTAGTATGGTACTAGAAATTATACAATATTTGAGCCTATCATGCAATCAGGATAAATGCTATTGATATAGTCAATTTACATACGACACTTAATAAGTTGTCTTTTTCAGCATATATCAGAAAAAAGACTCAAGAAATTCCTGAATCGGCCCGTCATATTCAGCAAGTGCAAGAAATTCCTTACCCAATTGATTTCCCCAACTGTACAGTATGACTGTTTTTCCTTTATACTCACATAAATCCAAATCGCTGTTGTTACAATTCACTGCACTTTCTATATAGTCCAGCTCTTCTTCTGTAAATGTGTTCGGTTCAATAATGTTTTTATCAGTATTATCAGGTGTCATAACAGGATTTTGCATCCCTAGTTCAAAGTGCTCAAGATCTGCAGACCGGACTATATATGGCATGTATCTGTGAAGAGGCATTGCTTCAAGGTAAATCAGGTAATACTGCCCATCGAAATATCTTATTGTAGGACAAGCAGAATAACGCTCTCGAGTATACGAATGCTCCATAGGAGAGAGAAATTGCCAGTTAAAAAGATCTTGAGACTTTGCAAACAGTATGGTAAAAGGTTTACCGGTAAATTCCTCTGGTTTCTTTATTTCGACGGCCATTATGTATCCATTTAACCCTTTACACACCGATGTATTATAAAAAGCCCAACCAGGCTGATCGAAAACTGTCTTAGTCTGCCAGGTAATAAGATCATCCGACCAGAACATATCAATGATGGTCCCACCGCATGAAGCTTTTACTCCGTACGCATAAACTATATCATTTTCTATATATGGACATCCGAATATATGGTCTGTTGCGAATTCAGGCGTTGCTTGGTTTGTTTCCATGTCCACAAACTGGTAATAATCATAACCTCTTAGATTGACTGGATAACCATATTCATTACTTTTTCGCATCCATTCAAAACGGAAAAGTCTTCCTTTCCAGACAACTGGAGTAGTCTCCACTATTCCTATTTTAAGAGTACCAATTTTCTTTAATGTT
>JBAZFL010000146.1:0-5197 GCA_041653455.1 Clostridia bacterium | reverse complement strand
GTTTCGGGTAGAATTACCCAACAAGCATGTAATATTGGCACACATTTCAGGCAAACTGAGAATGCACTATATAAGGATACTACCAGGAGATAAAGTAAAAATACAGATGTCACCATATGATCTGACAAAAGGCCGGATAGTATGGAGAGGCAAATAGGAGGAATATATTATGAAAGTTAAACCATCAGTTAAAAAAAGATGTGAGAAGTGCAAGATAATAAAGAGAAAAGGCAGAGTTATGGTAATCTGCGAAAATCCCAGACATAAACAAAGACAGGGATAATGTGCTTAGCACTGCTATAGCGGCTGGACGATATTAAATATTGTTCTTAGCAGTGATAACATAGATACTCGAAAGATTTTGAAAGGACTATGGAGGTAAAAAAGTAAAATGGCTCGTATTGCCGGGGTTGATTTACCCAGAGAGAAAAGAGTAGAGATCGGTCTGACATATATATATGGAATCGGACTGACCAGTTCACAGAAGATACTGGAACAAGCAGGAGTAAGTCCTGACACCAGAATTAAAGATCTTACTGAGGCTGAAATTGTAAAATTAAGAGATTTAATAGAAAAAGAACATGTAGTTGAAGGTGATCTTCGTAGAGAGGTATCATTCAACATAAAGAGACTCATTGATATAGGAAGCTACAGAGGAAGAAGACACAGAATGGGCTTACCTGTTAGGGGTCAAAGGACAAAGACGAATGCAAGGACACGTAAAGGCCCAAGCAAATCATCTATTGGCGCAAAGAAGAAGTAAGGAGGTATGAGCAATGGCACAACAGAAAGCTGCTGTAAAGAAAACAAAAAAGAAGAAAGAAAAGAAAAACGTTGAGCATGGCCAGGCGCATATCCGTTCAAGTTTCAATAATACTATTGTAACTATGTCAGATTTGCAGGGTAATGTTTTATCGTGGGCAAGCGCAGGCGGATTAGGCTTCAGAGGTTCTAAGAAGAACACACCATTTGCTGCACAGGTTGCTGCTGAGACAGCTGCAAAAGCTGCTATGGAGCATGGCTTGAGAACAGTTGAAGTATTTATAAAAGGACCTGGTGCAGGTAGAGAGTCAGCCATCAGGGCTATGGAAACCGCAGGCCTTACCGTTGTAATGATAAAGGATGTAACTCCTATTCCACATAACGGCTGCAGACCGCCGAAGAGAAGAAGAGTATAGGGAGGTACAAATAACATGGCAAGATATACAGATGCAGTATGCAAACTTTGCAGACGCGAAGGAGTAAAACTGTTTTTAAAAGGCGACAGATGTTATACCGATAAATGCGCATTAGTCAGAAGAGCATATGCTCCTGGACAGCATGGCAAAAAGAGAGTTAAACAAAGCGAATATGGTATGCAGCTTCGTGAAAAGCAAAAGGCTAGAAGATTTTACGGAGTACTGGAATCACAGTTCCTTAAATACTATGATATGGCATCAAGACAAAAAGGCATGACAGGCGAGAACCTTCTCAAGATACTTGAGAGCAGGTTGGATAACGTTGTTTACAGGATTGGATTAGCAAACTCCAGACCTGAAGCAAGACAGCTTGTCAGACATGGTCATTTCAATATTAACGGAAAGACTTTGGATATACCGTCATATCTGGTTCAAGTAGGCGATGTACTGGAGCTCAAGGAATCTATGAAGGATTCACCAAAGTTCAAGGAACTTATCGAAACTTCACAGACCAAGATAATTCCGGCATTTATCGAATTCGATCAAACTGCTGTTTCCGCTAAAATAGTAGATACATGCAAACGTGAAGACGTAAGCCTGCCTATAGAGGAAAGATTTATAGTTGAGTTCTATTCCAAGTAGGAACAGCTTAATATACCATTAATTAAAAAGGAGGGTATAACATTGATAGAAATAGAGAAACCAAAAATCGAATGCGTTGAATCAAACGATGTTTATGGTAAGTTTGTAGTTGAGCCCCTTGAGAGAGGCTACGGTACTACATTGGGTAACTCCTTAAGAAGAATTCTGTTATCCTCTTTGCCCGGAGCAGCCGCTACGAGCATAAAGATAGACGGCGTACTACATGAATTTTCAACAATCCCCGGCGTAGTTGAAGATGTTACCGAAATAATTCTTAACGTAAAAGGCATCAGGCTCAGACTAGACACTGATGAACCCAAGACAATAAGCATAAGGACAGAAGGCACAGGAGATGTTACAGCTGGAGATATTTTAAAGAATGCTGAAGTAGAAATACTCAATCCTGAACATTACCTTTTCAAGATGGACAACTGCGAATCTTTCTATATGGAAATAACAGTTGCAAAAGGCAGAGGATACGATTCTGCTGAGAAGAACAAAAGAGAAGGCATGCCTATCGGAACGATTCCTGTTGACTCAATATATACTCCGGTTAACAGAGTGGTATATAAGGTTGAAGATACTCGTGTTGGACAGATAACAGACTACGACAAGCTTACAATGGAAATATATACGGACAAATCTATGTCCCCAACAAAAGCTTTGAGTTACGCATCCAAGATAATGAGCGATCATCTTAATCTTTTCATTGATCTTTCAGAGGAAGTCAAGCAGACTGAGACAGTTAAAGAAACTGAAGAACCAAACAAAAATGAAAGTTTCGAAAAACCCATTGATGAACTGGATCTTTCAGTAAGATCATATAACTGCCTTAAGAGAGCTAGTATTAACACTGTAGGCGATCTGATAAGCAAAACAGAAGACGAAATGATGAAGGTACGTAATCTCGGTAAGAAATCATTTGATGAAATACGCAAGAAGCTTGACGAATTGGGATATACATTTGCCAGGCCAGAAGAATAAGGAGGTATAAAAATGCCGTCAAACAGAAAACTTGATAGACCTACAGACCAGAGAATAGCTATTCTTAAGAACCTGGTCACGGGCTTAATAATGACAGGAAAACTTGAAACAACCGAAACAAGAGGAAAAGAAGTAAAGAAGATAGCTGACAGCATAATAGCAAAAGCTGTTGCTGAATGCGACAATTTTACATCAAAACCACATAAGGTAACACGTCCGAAGACACATAAAGGAAAAAAGCTTACCATGACTAAGGAAAGCAAAGCCAAAACTGATTATGAAGTTATCGAAAGAGAGACAGTAGAAGAAATGGTTACTGTGGATAATCCTTCAAGACTTCATGCCAGAAGACAGATCTTCAAATGGGTTAACAAAGTAGAGGGAGTTAATGTTGTTAATAAGCTTTTTGATGAGATCGCTCCGAAGTTAAAAGAAAGACAGGGCGGATATATTAAAATCTACAAGCTGGGCCAAAGACGCGGAGATGCCGCAGAGATGGTACTGCTTGAGATAATCAAGTAAAAAAACAAGCCTTCTATGAAGGCTTTTTTACTATTAAAGATGATTGAAGTTAAAGATATCCATTATGTATACAAAACTCAGCCGGAAACAACAAAAGCCGTTTCCGGTATTTCCTTATCTATTTCTCAAGGCAGATATATTGCAATACTGGGAAGAAATGGTTCCGGCAAATCCACACTTGCAAGAATGCTTAACGCGCTGATTCTTCCAGATATGGGAGACATTATCGTGTTGGGAATGAATACCAAGGAAAAAAGCAGTGAACTCCCTATAAGGAAAAAGATAGGCATGATATTTCAGGATCCGGATAACCAGATAGTAGGGACAAGGGTACTGGAGGATGTTGCTTTCGGCCCGGAAAACCTTGGTTATGAAAGAAATAGAATTATACAGGCAGTAGATAATGCTTTAAATCAGATCGGCATATATGATCTTAGGGAAAGAGCCGTACATACCTTATCCGGAGGCCAGAAGCAGAGGGTGGCAATCGCAGGAGTGCTTGCAATGAAACCGGCATGCATAATACTTGATGAATCCACATCAATGCTGGATCCAAAAGGACAGTCAGAGTTATTGGCAGTAACCGAAAAACTGAATAAAGAAGAAGGTATAAGCATAATAAACATTACGCATAACATGGATGAAGCCAAGTTTGCTGATGAAGTATATGTAATGCATAAAGGCACTATAACATTGAGCGGAACCCCAAGTGAAGTATTTACTAATGTTGACAAGATGATTGAAGCTGGACTGGATGTGCCTCAGGCTACAAAACTGCTATATGAACTTGAAAAAGAAGGAATAGAAATAAAGAACCTTACAATAGATGAAGATGAAGCTGCAGATATATTAGGGAGGCTTTTAAAGTAATATGAATACAGATGATACAAACAAAATAATATCATTGAAGAATGTCTCCTATACATATGCAAAGAATACGCCCTTTGCCAAAAAGGCTTTAGATGATATTAACCTGGATTTCTACAGCAATGAATATACAGCCATAATCGGTGCTACAGGAAGCGGGAAATCCACTCTTATACAGCATTTAAACGGGCTTTTAAAGCCTGACCAGGGTGAAGTCCTGGTAAATGGTATTGATACAAAGGATAAAAAATCCCAGAAAGACTTAAGAAAAAAAGTGGGGCTTGTATTCCAGTACGCGCAGTATCAGCTTTTTGAAGAGACAGTATATAAGGATATTGAGTTTGGATTGATAAAGAGAAATATACCTGAAGACCAGAGAAAGCAGAGAGTTTTAGATACAGCTAAAATGGTTGGCTTAACACAGGAAAACCTCAATGCTTCTCCGTATGACCTTTCAGGAGGACAGAAAAAAAGAGCGGCAATAGCAGGCATCCTTGTACTAAAACCTGAGATACTAGTTCTTGACGAACCTGCAGCGGGACTAGACCCTGAAGGTACAAGAGAACTGTTCAGTATTATACAGAATCTTCATGACAACAAGGAATGTACGGTAATACTGGTTGCCCACAGCATGGAACTTGTCGCACAGTACGCAAAAAGAGTAATAGTACTCCATGATAGCAAAGTAGTGATGGACGGAACAAGAGATGAAGTTTTCGGAAATGTTGAACAGCTAACTAAACTTGGTCTTGATGTGCCTGAAGTAACAAAGATAATGATAAAATTAAAGATATCTCATCCAGAATTAAATGACCATATTTATACAGTATCTGATGCTAAAGAAGAGATACTTAAACATATAAATTTAACTAAGAAAAGTAATCAGTTTAAATAAAAGATTCCTCTATCCCATGAAAACCTGATACAAGTCTGTATAACCAGTTCCAGAAGAAGAATTTGGTAAGTTTTGATTTTGATGCATCCTCACTTGCAGGATAAATAAT